>JAAZJF010000135.1 GCA_012800475.1 Gammaproteobacteria bacterium | reverse complement strand
GCAGGATCAACTTTCATGCCAGGCGTACCGATACGCTTGCTCACTTCAAACACAGGAATCGCTTCACGTGTGTTCTCACCAGCCGCTTCTGGCATATAGATATCATGCATACCTTCATACTCAGGCGGAGCGCTGGTATTAAGCTCAATAATCACATTCTTTGCAGTTTTCAAGAAGATCGGTGAGTTACCCACAGAACCTGTTGGGATAATATCGCCATCTTCAGTAATCGCAGCAGCTTCAATGATCGCGTAATCAATTGCAGGGTACGTACCCTGACGAATCGACTCAGCCATGTGCGACAAATGCTGATCAATATAAAAAATTTCGCCAGCATTAATTTTCTTACGCTGGACTGCGTTACCTTGATAAGGCACACGCAACTTGATGATGTCCGCTTCAGCCATCGACTGGTCAGCTGCAGGTCCCATCGATGCACCGGTAAAGAGGTTAATTTTGAATTTCTCTTTCTCGCCGCGCTCAGCTAAAGCTTTAGGGAAGAGTTTTGGCTCACCAAATAGGGTAAAACCACTCATACCTAAAGTCATGCCATCTTCAATCCATGTGGCTGCTTCTTGTGCGGTCACTACTTTATCTAACAACGCTTTATTGCGGATAAACTTACTTAAATCAGTACTCATACAACCACCTGTCAAGAATTTTTGAATAATTATGTCTGCTAAAGATGTCATTATATAGGCTGTGCTGCGGGCTCATTGAGGCTTCTAGGCTCTGCATAGGAGCGCACATGCTTGGACTGCTTCTTAGCATTCTAAGCCGATCAGATATTTTAGCAGCTATACTAAGGTCGATTTTTCTAGAGCATTTTACTATTGAGCTCCGATCATGACCTCATGGGTTCACTGCCTATAATAACACCCCAAAACAGACATAAAAAATTATCCTCAGGTGGCGCTCATCCACACTGCACTTGCACAAAACCCTCTAGCCCGGATGTCCGTCGACTCGTGCGCGCCATAGCATCGATGCATAACCCCACAGATAAATCGCAAAACTTAGGCTCCAGCACACAGCAGCAATCCACAAACCTGGGACAGTGGCCCAATTGACTAATAAGACCCGCGCCAAGGCACCGCAATTCAATAAAACAAAGGCCCAAGCAATCGAGCGTGGCGGCTGCAAGGGACGGCCCGTATGTCCTAAGGTAACTCGGGCTATCATCGCCAGAATCAAGCCGCCCATCGCACCCACAGTCAAGGCATGCACAGCGATACTCATCTGAGCTAAGACAGAAAAATGCCACAACGCCATGGCACAACAGGCCGCAGCCAACCATGCATACGCCATATGCAACGACCACAATAACGGCACTTGCCAGATACCTGCATCATACCAACGCAGCAAACGCGTCAAATGCCCTAAGCCCAATGCAGCAAAGAGCACACCCACTACAGGCTGCGCCTGCATCGCCCAACCTTGCAGCATCGTAATAGATGCCAACACAGTGCCGGCCAACAACGCCCAATCGAGTACTGGCCACGCGGCAACAGCCTCAGTGCGCAGTAACCCACGTCGAGTAAAAAACGGGATCACCCGGCCACCAATCAACCCCATAATCGCGGCCACAAACCACACTCCACCCACGGTGGCTTGGCGTTGTAAGAGATCATTGGTTGTCGCCACGCCATATAAAGTGATGCCATTGGCAATCGCTAATAACGTCAGCAGCAACACCAGCGGATAGTTACGCACTTGCCGTCCCGGCCACACACTGCGCGCCATCTGTGCAGCAACCAGCGGCAAAAACGCACCATCCAATACGACGACACACCAGATGGGTGCATCCAACAGCCAAGCAACGCGCGCGGTCAGCCACACCAGTGTCAAAAAGATCAACGGCCGACCTGACAAACCCGGAAAACCTGTCCAGGCCTGCACTGCTGTGAGTAAAAAGCCGGCAATAATAGCTGTGGCAAAACCAAAGACTAACTCATGCCGATGCCAAGCCAACCAACCGCCTGCTGGCTGCCAATCCACAAAACCACCAGTGAGAAAGATCACCCACAGCAGAATAGCTGACACTGCCAATAGGCTGCCCAGCAAAAAAAACGGCCGAAAAGCTAAACGAAATAACGGCACAATCGCCAAGGCCTGCCGCTTATCAATAATGTTCATAGTCCTCTCCAAACCCACAGCATTTTTATTGGCTGCTGCCAGCACAGCCTGTTGCATCAATATAGGGCTCAACCGACATGAAGAACAGACAATTTCTTGCTCGAGCATCAGCTCACTCAGTGTATTTCAGGCATAAAAAAACCGCCGGACAGATAACTGTGCGGCGGTTTTTAACGGCGATTAAGCGATCAATTCAAACCTTGAATGTAGCTTGCTAACGCCTTGATATCTTTGTTGCTGAGTCGTGATGCGATTGTGCGCATAATCATCGCGTCACCATCGTTATGACGAATGCCTTCGCGGAACTCAGTCAATTGCTTCTCAGTGTAATCCGCGTGCTGACCGCTCAGCTTAGGGAAAATAGCTAAATCAAGACCTGCACCATTAGGTGAGTGGCAACCTGTGCAAGCAGGTAAACCTTCTTCAATTTTACCGCCACGAAACAATTCTTCACCGCGTGCAACCAACTCAGGATCAGCCGCACCTGTAGTTGCTTTTTGGCTCGAATACCAGGCAGCAATATCTTCTAAATCTTGATCGCTCATTGCATCCAACATGCCAGTCATTTCGATGACAGGGCGCTCATTGGATTTAATGTCATGCATTTGTTTAACTAAATAACGCTGACCTTGGCCAGCAAGTTTTGGAAAGTTCGGTAACATGCTATTGCCATCAGCATTATGACAGGCAGAACACATAGCAATTTTACCTTGACCTGCTGCAGCATCTCCTGCGGCATGGGCTAAACCACTGATGCCCAAGGTCAACAACAGACTTACAACTAGTTTGTTCATCAGCTCTTCCAACTACGGCTAAAAGTTATTTTCCCGGATCAATTCAATCATTTTGACAATTTAATCAATCGCGGCGTTTATAAATTATGCGAACATTACCATAATCTGCCACGCAGACAACCTTTTGCAGATACATCAACAGCAATGCGTACATATAATCTCAAGCATTATATACTGCCCAGACCAAAACGGAAACGAACCTCTTGCAGCACTTTTTTACTTGGATAACCTATGCAGCCTAAAAACCCCATTATTGGCCTGTGCCAACAAGCCAGCTTTCTTACCAGCGCGGCCCGTGTTGAGCAGTGTCCTGTCGATGAAGGCTACGAAGTCGCCTTTGCAGGTCGCTCGAATGCGGGAAAATCCAGCGCACTCAATACCCTGACGCGCGCCAGCTTAGCGCGCACATCAAAAACTCCAGGGCGCACACAATTACTCAACTTTTTCAATCTCGATGAAGAACGCCGCTTAGTTGACCTGCCCGGTTACGGCTATGCAAAAGTACCCATCCCTCTCAAGCTGCACTGGCAACGTCACCTCGAAGCCTATCTTGGCAGCCGCAACAGCCTGATGGGCTTGGTGTTGATGATGGATATTCGCCACCCTCTGACACCTTTTGACTGTTTAATGCTCGACTGGGCCGCAGCCAACCAAATGCCCATGCATATTTTATTAACTAAAGCGGACAAACTGACCTTTGGCGCAGGTAAAGCAGCGTTATTAAAAACCCAAAAAGATATTCAGCAAAAATGGGGCGATACAGCCAGCATTCAATTATTTTCATCAACCAAGCGCATTGGCATTGATGAAGCGCAGTTAGTATTGGCCAGCTGGCTGCAATTGCTTGAACCAAGCGACGACGCAGATGATGAAGATGATGAAGATTTCAGCGATGAAGCAGATGACACCTTAGACGATTAAGCATCACTGCACTGTGCCGTACGCTCACCTTGCACATGAGCGGCGGCACTTAAATCAACCAGCCTGACAGCAGCCATTAAAAGCTGCGCCCTAAATTTAAATACAGCGCGCTTTCAGAATTATCATTGACTCCATAACTGAAATTGAGCGGCCCTAAGGGTGTATCCACCGCGACAAACACACTCATGGCGTTAATATAGCCACTGTCTAAATCATTGGAGTGATTCCACACGCGCCCACGCTCAAGCGACATACCAGCATAAACCGGCAAGCCTAAAGAAAAGCTGCTAATGGGCGTTAATTGGCGGTAATAAATCAAGCGACCAATACTTACATTCTGGCCTGCTAACGCATTTTCACGGTAGCCCGATAGCTTTTGTGCGCCACCGATTTGATAGCTCGATGTCACCACCTCATTGGCATCTAAAGTTCGCGCATAACGACCACCGACAATCAAAGTGTTGGCTCCTCGGTTAAAAGGTTTATTGAGTTCAACCAGCCATTGCCGATAACGCTCATCAGAACCCAGCTCCTTAGCATGCTGTAACGCCGATAGCCGCAGTTCCTCACCACTGCGCGGAAAGTTGACATTATCTAAACTGTCAAAGGCATATTGCAGCTGGTAATAGCCTTCTTTAAAACTAAAATCAGGCAAATCACGCTCACCAATACGCACATCCGCATTACCCCAGCCTGAGCCCACTCCAAAGCGTATCTCCGCATTAGTAGATATTTGCCGCCCCAGATTAAAACCATAACGCACACGTTGGAGTCGGTATTCAGCCACCGGATTATTGTCTTCAACAAATTTGATATTACTCACTTCACCGTGCAGCCAAGGCGAGGCAAAATAGCGCGAACCCACATCTAAAGGCTGATAAAACTCGCTATAAAACTCCTGATTGTCACCCAACTGCATACGGCTAAACCATTCTGCACCTAAACGGTTGAGACCATTCATACGAAAACTAGCGCCAATATTAAAAACGCTATCTCCGCGTAAATCATCGGATAAATTAAGGCCTAAACGTAAATAATCAGTGCCCGTACGCTTGTCGGTAGCATTAATCACTAAGGCATGACCGCCAAGCTCTGGCTGCAAACGGTACTCCACCCGCTCAAAGTACTCCAAGCCATATAAAGTACCCATATCCTTTTGCAGCTTTTCAATATCCAAAGGCTGATTAAGTGGCTGACGAATATAATAACGCACCACCTCATCACCCACTTTCGAGGTATTTTGCACCTTGATTGAGGTGATCACTGGCGGTTTTTTAAGTGTTTTAGTATTACTCGCTAACGCTTGTTGCTTAGGCTGCTGCACCAACTCAGCCAAACGCCATTGCAAGGCCTGAGTGGCACGATACCCCACATCAATCATGTCAGGTGCGCGAGCAAAGTCAGTCACACCAAAACCTGCCAGAGGGGGTTGTACTAAAATATCTTGAGGCTGCAAAGTGGCTAGTTGCGCTTCTGAATTGCGCCGCGTCAGCAGAGCAACCGACTGATTGAGAATATTAAAAACCGTTTGCAAGGCTTCTGTATCGGCTAAGGGCGAACCAATATCCACAACAATGACACGATCAACGTCCATCTGCCGCGCAATATCCACTGGAATATTGTTAGAAATCCCGCCATCCACCAATAAACGTCCCTCCACTTCCACGGGCGTTAATAAAGCAGGGATCGACATACTGGCACGCACAGCTAAGGCAAGGTGGCCATAGGAAAACACCACAGCGTCACCACTGGCTATGTCGGCTGCAACAGCTCGAAAAGGGATGGGCAACTGATCAAAATCTTCCACAGCACCGGCACGCGCAAAAAGTTTTTCTAATAAGAGCGCTAAGTTTTGCCCCTGCAGCACACCCAATGGCAAACCTAAGCTGCCATCATCACGAAAACTCAACTTTTGTTTAACTAAAAAATCACGGTCATCTTGTTTACGTCGAAAGGGAATATCTTCACGAGGCGGCGCGTCCGATAAGGCTTGCTGCCAATCCAACTCAGTGGCTAATTGCTCTAACTCAGCGACCTTATACCCTGCAGCATATAAGCCGCCCACCACCGCTCCCATACTGGTGCCAGCAATCGCATCAATCACCACACCCTGTTCTTCCAGCGCTTTAAGTACGCCGATATGCGTTAAGCCACGCGCCGCGCCACCCGATAACACCAGCCCGACGCGTTCGCGCTCAGACTCAAGCTTGACTGACGGCTGTGCAAAGGCTGCACTCATGCAGGAAAAAAGCACCACACTGATCCAAAAATTTAATAATCGACGCATCAATCCATCTCACATAGCGCTAAAACCTAGTCCAACACAAACTCTACCAGCCAAAACAGCTCAGCGATGATTAAGTTTCACACTCTGCTTGGCTGCGCAGCAGTACGCTGCAAAAATCATCATGCCGCTCATGCTTAGATACGATGATACGCCTGCTCTAACAAACGAAAAAACCCAGCTGAGAGCACTTTATACTGAGCACATCAGTATAAAACACACCGAACTGGGTTCAACGTTGTAGATGATTGAATTAGGCGAAAATGCTATACAACAACACCGCAATACCTAACACCGGCAGCGGAATCAAGACGCTCACCACAAAGGCGGCGGGATACGCACGCTGATGGGTTTCTTTACAGATCGCCCGAATCGTCGTCACCACATAACCGTTGTGCGGCAAAGAATCTAAACCACCGGACGCAATCGCTGAAATACGGTGCATTGCGCCATTATCCAGCCCCATACCTTGATAAATCGGTGCCAAAATCGGCAACGCAATGCCTAAACCACCGGAAGCCGAACCCGTAATACCGGCAATCACGGTCACAGCCACCGCAAGCCCTGCGTATTCAAGACCTGGCATATCCGTCAGGAAGGCAACAATATTGGCAAAAGCAGGCGACTGCGCTGCCACCGCACCAAACCCCACCACCGCACAGGTGTTGGAAATAGCAATCAGAGCATTCTCGCTACCCTCACTGATCATTTTACCTGGCGCTTCAATCGTTTTACGAAACAGCACATAACCAATCAGCAAGCTAGCAACCATAGCCGCCAGTAGCGCTTCAATCACACTAATATAGTGGCTGAGCAGGTTAAAGCCACCGACTAAGATCACCAGCGGAATAATCGCGTTGAGAAAGCTCACCAACGATTCCTTACTGACAGCCTCTTCACCATAGCCTTCTGGCAGATCAAAACTTTCACCATTGGCAGCCGCACGATTAGCCATATATTTCAAAGCATAGCCACCGGCCAACATGATTAGCAATGCCATCAACACGCCAATAATGCCGCCGGCAGTCGCTGTGGTACCAAAGTAAGTGGTTGGAATTAGGTTTTGAATTTCCGGTGAGCCCGGTGACACCATAGTGAAAGAAATCGAGCCAAAGATAATCGACGCCGGAATAAAGCGGTGAGCAATATTGGCACTGCGAAACAGCTCAAAGGCAATGGGGTACAAAGTGAAACCCACTACAAAGACGCTCACGCCGCCATAGGTCAAGATCGCACCGGCACCCACAACCGCCATAATGGCACGCTTAGCGCCCAAGACTTGTTTAGATTTATTGGCAATGGCCAGTGCCGCACCACTGTCATCCATTAAGCGCCCAAAAATAGCCCCGAGCAAAATAGCCGGAAACCATGTGGTAAAGAATCCTGTAAAACCATTCATATAGTATTTGAGCATCGCTTCGCCCAAATTCATTTCACTGGTCACAGCAACCACGATCGCACAGACAATGGCTGAAACGATAATACCAATTCCGCGCATGGTCATAACGACCAATAGTGACAGCCCGGCAAGCAGGCCCAGATAGCTTAATAGCAGCATGGGAGAGTTCCTATTATTAATATTATTTTTGAAATAGGCCCTTTAACATTACGCTAAAGTTATCTTGAGTCTAAAAACCGAGTGGAGCATTTACAAGCAACTGCACGCGCACATCCCCTGTGCATATTTGCAGAGTAAGTCAGGTCTAAAGGGGTAAAGAAGAGCAATAATGCCCAGAGAAAACTATTTAAAAGGGTGTTGCTGTACGGTAAAGCTCAGTGTGGCATCAATATAAATGCAGCGATTCACGCTTAAAAAAGTGGTGTAAAGCCTCAGGTACGTGCGGTAGCTAGAGCACTAAAAGAGCAGAAAAATACTTACTCAACTGTTTTTAGTTCTCAAAACTGAGCATGTTTACACTAAGCTATTGAGATACGCTGGAACAGCTTAAACAGACTCGCGCACTCTATCGTTGCTCAGCATTCAAGGCATAAAACTCGTGCAGCTTAGCTTGCAGCAGTGCTTTATCAGGCAAATGAGTTGTGTACTCTGCGATCAGCGCCGGCGACAAGCTGCGATTCAGAGCATACTCGACTACTTCGTCGTCTTTGCTGGCGCAGAGTAATACACCAATGGCAGGATTCTCATGGGGTTTACGCTCATCGCGATCGAGCGCTTCCAAATAGAAGCTGAGCTTACCCAGATATTCCGGCTCAAAACGGCCAACCTTAAGCTCAATCGCCACCAAGCAATTCAGTTCACGGTGGAAAAACAGCAGATCAAGAGCAAAGTCACGCCCACCGACTTGCAGTGGGTATTCGGAGCCAACAAAACAAAAATCGCGGCCCAGCTCGATAAGAAAATCTTTTAGCCGCGTCAGCAAACCCTGATGCAAGTCAGATTCAGCATGCCCGCTGGGTAGGTCGAGAAACTCAACCATATAGGCATCACGAAACACATCCAGTGCAGCTGGGTGAGTTTGTCTCAGCACTGCCGAGACTTTTGCTGGCTGAGTCACGCTACGCTCGAACAAGGCTGTCTTAAATTGGCGCTCGAGTTCACGGCTTGACCACTTTTCTTTGATCGCCATACGCAAGTAAAACTCACGCTCCTCTGGCTGTTTACTTTGGCTGAGAATGGTTAAGTTATGTGTCCAAGACAATTGTGTCAGCAGTGCTGACACTTTCTCATCATCGCGATACGCCTCATAAAACTGACGCATACGGAACAAATTACGACGGGTAAAGCCACGCAAATTTGGCTGTGTCTGAGCCAAATGGTCAGCCAACTGCTGCACCACAGCATCGCCCCACTCAGCCTGCTCTAATTTAGCGCTGATATAAGCACCCACCTGCCAATACAGCTCAATCAGCTTGGTATTGACTGCCTGTACAGCTTGCTGGCGCGCAGTATTAATCAGCGCTAACACTTCATCAAAACTTGCGTCGGCTGCACCAGTCGGCTTGCTTGGCATACTCATGCTGACAGCTCCTCAATCATCTGTTTATCCGTCCGTATTGCGACTATTTAAAGCCACTGCTTAGCGAATTAGCAATCGACAAAAAGAACGATGTCGCCTGAGAATAATTTTTTATATTCACGCCACTTGCCCTGATAGAACAGCAAATTCAAGAGCTTATCTTAATACGGATTTATGGTCAGCTTAAATAGCAGGCAAGCAGCGGCTTAGCCAGCAAAAATAGAAACTGGGATTGTGTTGTGGATGATGACAAAAGATGACATTTTCGCAGTAGCATTTTCTGATATGGCTGGATAGTCAAGTTCAAGAATTACTGCAGAAGGCGTGAACAATGAGGAAGTGTTTGGTATTGAAAAAGAGTCGATAAGTGCGAAAGCACCGTGCTGTAACTTGCTGAAGCACTACCCTGATATCTGACCAGTGTTAGCCCCCTTTTAGCCGGAGCTAAAAACAAAAAAGCCCCGTATTTCTACGAGGCTTTATTTGTTTGGTGCCGGCACCAAGAGTCGAACTCGGGACCTACTGATTACAAGTCAGTTGCTCTACCAACTGAGCTATACCGGCAATGGCGGCTATTATATAGATTCGAAGTGCCTTGTAAAGCCTTTCTGTAAATATTTTTAACTTGAGTGAATTCAAGCAGTTGCACAGGATACTTCAATCTAGTTGTAACTGAGTATCCATCAAGGTTAGCGCTATTTATTAGAGCCGCTGTGCTAACAATAAAAGATTGCGCGGCGTGAGCTCAGCAGAGCAAAACTCCCCGACTGTCACAGAAAAACCCTGCTCAGATAAAAACAAGGCCTGATCCAGCACCAGCCATAATTCTAGAGGCCGTCGAAATATGCCACGTACTAATTCTAAATTACGCACCTGTGCTAAACGCTGCCATCCTTGCGCCTCAAGTTGCACCCAGTCTTGCTCAGGTACAGCTGGTAGTTTTTTCAATGCAGCCAGATCCTGGCACCACAGGGCAAAGGGTTTATTAAACCATGTGGATGCTAACGAGGGAGTGGGTAAATACTCATCCACGCCACGCACTTGACGCTGCAAAATATCAAAGGCTAAACGCCAAGCCATCGATTGATCACGCAAACGTCGCTCACGGGTGGTCGCTGTGACCGTCGCGGCTAATGGCAAACTTAAGTCATCACGATCCAGCTGCAGTTTTGAGTTTTTTCCAGCGCTTGAAAGTGGCTGATAGTGTTCAGCCTGAATACGGTTATAACAGCAGGGAGCTAAAGCCAGCGTGCTGGTCTGCTGCAGACTCACTTGGCGCACGAGATGCGTGTGCAAATCACCACACGCATGCAAAGCGACAACCGCATCACAACTCTGCAAAGGTGGCGCACTGGCAGCACTCATCACGTCACACAACCTATGTTGGGCTTGGGGTAAGTGGCGCTGACTGATGGCCTGCCCACTACTAATCAACTCGGGATTAAACTCTAAACATTCCAGCTGTGCATCCGGCCAAGCTAAATAGCGCCCCAAATGACCTTTACCCGCACACCAATCCAGCCAGCGCTGAGTTGGCTGTAATACATGCTGCGTATCGCTGTGCATTGCGCTAGCAAAGGCTTCAATTTGTTGCCACTTGCGCTGCGCAATACCACTTTGCATACGCAAGGGGCGCGCGTTGAGTTCAGCCGCATTAAAAGCACCAACCCGACACAATTGCTCGGCCTGTTGTGCCCAATGTGGGAAAGGATGTGGCGCCGCAAGCGAGCACAGGTTGGTATGGCTCGCCTCTGCATCCGCCAAGCTGCGCCCACGCAACCAAGCCGCCAACTCTGGAAGTTGCGTTTCCCAGTGCAATTGCTGCTGGATAAAGGGTTTTTCACGCCAAACGCTTTGCTGAGCTAACACAAAAGCGTCCAGCGCTAAGAAACGCTCGCGTAAGGCATCCCCTTTCAGCAAGGGAGTCTTCAGATCAGGCACTTAACGAGCCTGTAACGCATCCACGCGTAATTTACGTTCCAACCAGCGAAAAATCTGCACCAAAATAAAGGTCATCACCAGATAGAACAAACCTGCAGCAAAGAAGATTTCAACCGGCAAATAGGTGCGCGCAATAATAGTACGCGCCATCCCCGTGAGTTCCAGCAAAGTGATGGTGCTGGCTAAGGAGCTGGCTTTAAGCATCAAAATCACTTCATTGCTGTACGCCGGCAAACCAATGCGCGCGGCACGCGGCAAAATAATATGCCACATGGTTTGCGCCCGCGTCATACCTAAAGAACGCGCGGCTTCAACCTCGCCTGGCGGTACCGCTTGAATCGCACCACGGATAATCTCCGCGATATAAGCTGAAGTATGCATGGTCATGGCAATCAGCGCACACCAATACGGATCACGCAAATACGGCCACAATGGACCCTGCTTGATCACATCAAACTGCGCCAAACCGTAATACACCAAAAACAATTGCAGCAATAAAGGCGTGCCACGGAAAAAGAAAATATAGCTAAAGGGTAACGCGCGCACATACCAATGGCGTGACGAGCGCGCCATACCCAGCGGGATAGCAATCAGCAATCCCACTAACACCGCTATACCCACCAACTCTAAGGTCAGCTGCGCCCCTTCAGCCAGTCGCGGCAGCCACTTAATAATCACATCCCAATTCATGCTGCACTCCTAGTGAAGCCACGATTGGCGCGTTTCTCAAACAAGTGCAAGATCAGCATGCTGATGACTGTGAGCGTCAAGTAAATACAAGCAGCCACCATAAAGAAGGTGAAGGGCTGCTTAGAGGACGTCACCGCCACTTGCGCGCTGCGCATCACCTCATTGAGACCGACAACAGATACCAATGCGGTATCTTTCATCAAAATCATAAATAAATTGCCTAAACCGGGAATAGCGATACGCCACATTTGCGGCAGTACTAAACGAAACAAAATACGTGGGCGTGACAAACCTAACGCCAAACCTGCCTCGCGATGCCCGCGTGGAATAGCTAATAAAGCACCACGAAATACTTCAGTGGCATAGGCGCCAAAGCACAGGCCTAAAGCCAGAACACCTGCAGAAAAGGCAGTCAGCTCCAACTCAGGATGACCAATCGCCTCACCCAGTTCGCGGACAAAACCCACTGAACCGTAATAAATCAATAACACCCACAATAACTCAGGCACGCCACGCACCATGGTGGAGTAGGCATCCCCCAGCCAACGTAAAACACGGTACGGTGAGGTTTTTGCTAAAGCGCCAGCTAAGCCCAGGCATAAACCTAAAGCCAAGGAGCACAGGGCCAATTGAATTGTCATCCAAGCACCAGCAAGCAGTGCTGGGCCAAAACCATAAAGTTCGAAATTCATCAGAAATACTTGTGTGGTGCGCAAAGTAAAACCGCCACAACAAAGTGGCGGCTTTTACAGTGCAGTCTTAAAAATTAATACACATCAAATGGGAAATATTTATCATTGATGGTCTTGTAGGTACCGTCTTCAACAATTTCTTTAAGCGCCGTATTTAAACGCTCACGCAGCTCATTGTTGCCTTTACGTAACGCGATACCGATCTTGTCGTTATCAAACACGGGCTCACCTTTAAACTCATAGTCAGCACCGGCTTCGCTTTTGAGCCACTCCCAGTTCACAAACTTATCAGCCAGCACACCATCCAAACGACCTGAAGCTAAATCTAAGTAGGCGTTTTCATTGGTGTCATAAAACTTGATATCGATCGCTTTACCGTAATTATCTTCCAACCAATTACCGGCAATCGTCGCACGCTGTGCGCCAATCACTTTACCTTTCAGGCTGTTCTTATCAATTTTAAAGTCGCTGCTTTTTGGCGCAATAAACTGTAAGCCATTGGTGTAATAGGGCTCAGTAAAATCAACAGCTTGCAAACGCTCTTCAGTAATGGACATGGAAGCGGCTAAAAAATCGAATTTCTTCGCATTCAGCGCTGGAATAATGCCATCCCAATCCGAAGTCACCACGCTGCATTCAACAGCCATTTTCTTGCACAGTGCTTGCGCAATATCCAAGTCAAAACCAACCACTTCACCGTTGGAGTCAATCAGGTTGAACGGTGGGTAAGCACCTTCAGTACCAATTTTAAGTGTTTCTACAGCAAAACTCGCTGTCGCAAATGACATACTTGCCGCTGCCACTAAGAGTAATTTTTTATAGCTCTTCATTGTTATTGCCTCAATGGTTATGACTGGACATAAATTGCTTACAGCGCTCAGACTGCGGGTTATCAAACACCTGATCCGGTGTGCCCTGCTCTTCAACTAAACCTTGATGTAAAAATATCACTTTACTCGAAACTTGACGGGCAAAGCTCATTTCATGCGTGACCAATAACATGGTGCGGCCTTCATCGGCTAAAGCACGGATCACACCCAGCACCTCTTGCACCATTTCAGGATCAAGCGCTGAGGTGGGCTCATCAAACAAAATCACTTTAGGCTGCATCGCTAGAGTGCGAGCAATCGCTGCACGTTGCTGCTGGCCACCGGATAATTGATTGGGGTAAGCATGGCGTTTATCAGCAATGCCGACTTTTGCCAGTAGCGTTTCAGCACTGGCAATGGCTTCATCTTTACTTAAACCCAATACACGACGTGGCGCTTCGATAATATTATCGAGCACAGTCATATGTGGCCATAAATTAAAATTCTGAAACACAAAGCCCACTTGCGTGCGCAAGCGATTGATTTGCTGATTATTGGCCGCAACTAACTGACCGTCACGATCAGCTTTGAGCTCCAAAGCTTCACCAGAAAATAAAATCTGCCCATGATGGGGATTTTCAAGCAAATTAATGCAGCGTAAAAACGTTGATTTACCTGAGCCCGATGAGCCCAATATGGATATAACATCGCCATCATTGGCGGTTAAAGAAATGCCTTTTAAAACGTCTAAAGAGCCATAACGTTTATGTAAATCACGTATTTCTAAGGCAGGAATGGCCTGAGCCATAAAAGGTCCTCTTTGATCGAAGAGTATGCTTAAAGCCTGCAGTTGCGGGGTATTGAGCAACACACAGGTGCCGCACAAACTTTGAAGTTTGCCAGCGGGCGCTTAGCGATAAAGTAATAATGATGTGATAGTGCCAGTTTTAGCGACGCTTGAAAAGCACAAGACTCGCATCAGGCCTAGTCTTCATCAGGTGACTTAGCAGTCTTGGGCGACAATCGCAGGCTGCGTAAACTGCGCTTGACACTTTTTAAGTGATTGACCAAAGACGGTCCACGCGCCATCGCCACACCCATCGCCAATACATCAATCACCACCAAGTGAGCGATACGCGAGGTTAACGGCGTATAAATTTCAGTGTCTTCTTGCACATCAATGGCTAAATGAATACTAGCCAGCTCAGCTAGCGGCGTATGACTGGGGCATAGCGTAATTAAAATCGCCCCCGTTTCACGCACCAGATGCGCAGTCGTCAGCAGATCTTTAGAGCGGCCGGATTGCGAAATACAAATGGCGACATCGGTAGAGTCTAAGGTCACCGCTGACATCGCTTGCATATGGGGATCACTGTAAGCAGCGGCAGTCAGCAATAAACGGAAAAACTTATGCTGCGCATCGGCTGCCACTGCTCCTGACGCACCAAAACCATAAAACTCAACGCGCTGCGCTTTAGCCAT
>JAAZJF010000390.1 GCA_012800475.1 Gammaproteobacteria bacterium | reverse complement strand
GCCAACGCTCTTGCTCAAGCTGTTGCCTTGCTATGTACTCCGACAATGCTTGATTGATTACCCAGCCTCTACTCCGCTGGAGCTTGGTGGCGATTGCATCTAGATGCTGCTCAACTCCTGACTGAAGGCGAACTGTAGTAACGCTCATGGTTATACCCTCACACGAATAACTACAACGTATTACATCATAGTCAGTCGAGGTGCGCCATAAAATTTAACGCAGAGCGCACCGGTGGCTTTTCTGGAGCGAAGCGGAGAAAAGACCATCCGTGTGACGCGTTTTGTTAACAATTCAAATGCCGAGAACCCCGACAAACACGGCCACGATAATCCCTACTATTATAGGTGCCAAATAAAGCTGATGGGCTTGCGTGAAGACGCTGCTGGACGGTATAGCCGTTGACTGCTCAATTTCCTTCCTTGAACGTCCATGAACGCCCTTTACGGACTCTTCAATGAGCTGATTTTCAATTTTTTCGTCTATTACAGCCAACCGTGCTGCCATTTTACGCCCAGAAGCATAAAGCGCTGCGCCTACGAAAATACCGAAATATACTATTAGGGCATACAGATTTTGGATTTCTGATAGATTAAATTGATCTGGCACTGGCGAATGATCCCAGAAGAAGCCCAAGAATTGAGTTTGTTCATAAACCCAAGATACTGCTTGTTTGAACGGTCGAGCTAATGCAGACCCAAACCGGGTTCCATCGTCGAGCCGAAAATAGAGCATTTTTAGAAAAGAAATGACCGTTGAGATAAGAGCAGGAAAGACAATTGCTGCTCCAATAATTCTTTTGACGATTGACCGTTTTCTTGCTTCTTGATAGTGCACGAACTATTCCTTGATTGTTAATGCTTGAGTTAAGCGGCGGCGCACTGCCCCGCCTTGAACGATTTGTTAGCTGGCACTCACGGCCCCCAGTAATTAAACTTAAAGGTCTTTCCAGCTGGAATGGAAAAGCGAATTCTCCCGTTGCAGTCGATAGTGTGCACACCTAGCCCTACTGAGCCAGACTCACCAATCGCGTGCGGCCACTTTGATCCGTCAATTTTTATTTGCTCACAATTGTTGCCCCCGGTCACGACTAAGTAGGTGCGCCCATCGTGAGATGGTTCAACAGACCCTCTCAACTGACTATCGCCACACGATACGCAACCTAGTGCCAAAGCACAGATGAGTGCTGCTGATCTCGAAAAAACATGTAGCCCCATACTAGCTCTCGCCCCAAGCAGGGGCGTATTTTGCATTTTAAGCGCAGCGATGCAAAATATGCCCGCTGCCTTGGTTTATTATGGAGAAAAGTAATGCTTCATGAGCCTAAGTTTTTGACGTCTATCGCCACGTCTCCTCTTCACACACTACAGTTTCGTCGAGTTTGCAATTAATCCAAGGAGTACCCCAAGGTAATAAATAACTAACTTCCACACTTGAAGTCCGTTGAGCCACATCCTGATCATCAATAAGTTTACCGATTCTACCCTCTCGGCGCCCATTTTCTGTTCTGATTGATGAAGCTAAAAAATCCTCACTGCCTATTTGGTTCGAATCATCGTCAAAGTACCTAGCTTGAAATCCAGCGCTCACAGCTTCATCTGGAAGAAGGTTACTTGTTATGCTCCAATCAAAAAACAATCCGATTCCATGCCCGCCTTGCTCCTCTGCAACCATAACCTCATTAAACCTTAAAGAGTCTGAAAATATACTATCCGCCTCAAGTAAAACTCTAGCCTCATGAAGTTTTGCTAGTGTTTTCAAAACAGGATATTCTCCTGGTGCCTCCCAACCAGAACTATTGCACATTAGTTCCTCTAATACGTTGGCCTGTAATTCGCTGAGCTGAATAATAGCTGACCCCAGCGATGAGATATCTAAACGAATTTGCTCAACTCCTATCGCTCTTAAGTTTTTAATTTGCGTTATCACTCTCGACTCTTTTAAATCTTTTATCAGCGTTGCCTGCCCTAATCCTATTAAATACCCCATTAGCTCAGAAGGCGTGCCAAAATCAAAATCTAAGTTATAATAACCTATATGAGATAGCTGACTAAATAGCTGCTCTACTTTTTCAATTTCGTCGCAGCGCATTTGTTTTTCTTCAGCATTAATAAAAACCCCGCCGGAAACAACAGTAAAGATATGTTCATTTTCAATATATTTAATTGTGGTTGGTGTGAGACGACCGCCCTCATATGCAATCATAAGATTTTCCAGCTTATCAACTTCATCCTCATTCAGATCCGGGCCAAATCGAACTCTAATGAAAAGATCAACCTCCTCGAGCTCGGTTGGCCGTCGATAGTTAACCGTAACCGAATATGACCCATCTTGATTGTCTGTCACTTCCTTTAATTGATAAGAAGCAAACTCATACAAGTATCGCTCTAGTGCATAATATTTGTGCGTGGGCGAAAGAGCTGGGCCTGGAGTGCGCCACCAGCGAGATTGTTCACTCCATTTATCTCGTGACCATACAGAGCGATCAGCTTCTGAGAGTAATTCATAATCTTGAGACTCTAGAAACTGCAAGACATGATCGCCAGGCTCAAGTTTCATTGTTGAGTCAGAACATCCAGATAATATCAACGCTAGAAAAATATATTTTGCTAACTGCATTTTAATTTCTTCCTCACCCTATGTGCTACAGGGGCATTCTTAGCACCCAAACTATAACGCCGCAATAAGCGGACTAAAACAGTGGGTTATAATGTGTAGCGAAGCGAAACGTAACCCACTGTTTTAGTTCCGTTTAATTGCCTTGTTATATTTACCATTTTGACACTATATCAAGTAGCTCTTCATGACCTTCCAGTAAATCTGATTCCTTCACTGTCTCATGAGGAATCAAATACTTATTACAGATAGCTTTTACACTTGAAATAAATGGTTC
>JAAZJF010000134.1 GCA_012800475.1 Gammaproteobacteria bacterium | reverse complement strand
TGGCTGTACAGGTCAAGTAAAACCTGATCCAGGATCGACGCTGCACCCCAAGGTTGTGCATGATTGACAATGGCCACCACCGCCCAAGCATCGCCATTGATGTCACGGCTGTAACCGGCAATAGCGCGCACGTTTTTCAGAGTGCCTGTTTTAATATGCGCTTGCCCCACGAGTTGGCTATTGCGCAAGCGGCGGCGCATGGTGCCATCCATCGCGACAATCGGTAGCGATGAAATAAACTCAGCCGCGTAAGGGCTTTGCCAAGCAGCTTCCAGCATACGTCCGAGTTGGCGTGCACTGATGCGCTCGGAGCGGGATAGGCCTGAGCCGTTTTCCACAAATAAGCCTTCGGTGAGAATATTTTTGCGTTTAAATAAAGCATGAATCACTCGGCGTGCAGCAGCGGCATCATCGCTATCGGCAGCGTTACGAAAACGCGCGCCAATACTTAAAAACAGCTGTTTAGCCATGGTGTTATTACTGTACTTATTGATGTCGCGGATCACTTCAACAAGATCGGGTGAATAGGCACGTACCAATAAACGCGCAGTTTTGGGCGTTGCACCCAGCATATCGTTACCTAAAATAGTACCGCCCATTTCTTGCCAGATACTGCGCACTACGCCCGCTGAGTAACGTGCGTGATCCAAGAGCGCTAAGTAATGTTGGCTGCTGCACCCCGCAGCAATATCGCCACTGACGGTCAGGGTTAAGGTGTGTCCATCATCTTTGGGTTGGTATTTGATATTGGGGTTGGTGCAAGCGGTGCCAGCTTGTAATTTAACATTGTTAATAATCTCGATGCTGCCGATGGGTGGCTCCATCATCACCTGCGCGCCGCTGGCTTCACCGCGCACAATTAAGCGCTGGGATTTAAAGTTAATTAATAAAGAATCGGGTTCAACCAGAAAAGGTTTGTTTTGATCGTTCTTGTCATCGTCAAATACAGCCACAGGTGGTGGCGCAAAGTGGCTGCGGTCTAAAATTAAGTCACCCGAGATATGCTGTACCCCGTTGGCGCGCAAATCGCGTAGCAATAGCCACAGGCGTTCCATATTCAGTTTGGGGTCACCGCCGCCTTTAAGGTAAATATTGCCATTGAGTACGCCATCTTTCAGTGTGCCGTCCGTGAAAAACTCAGTTTTCCATTGAAACGCAGGGCCCAGCAACTCTAGCGCTGCGTAGGTGGTGACCAGTTTCATGGTGGAGGCTGGGTTGATCAGCGCATCAGCATTCATAAAGGCACTTTTGCCATGGCTGCCCAGCGGGATGGTTACGGCGGATAACGCTTCACTGTTGATTTTGTTGGCTTTGAGCGCTTTGTCGACATTGCTCGAGGGCAGGGCCAGCGCAGCAGAGCTGCTAAAAACCGTAGCTAAACACAGGGTGGATAAACCATAGCGCACAGCTGTAAGGGGGCGACTCAACAGGTTGTGTGGTAAACACTGCACGCTCAGGCAACGTAAAAATGACGTTAACACAATAAAAATACCTTTAAAAAGCAACGAGTAAATAATATAACGCGCACTATTATGCGCCATTGATGCCAATGAAAGCAGTGCCTAGGCTTATTTGTTTAACGAATGCGTTTTTAGATGGCAAAGCTGCTAATATTCGTCCCCTAATATTGGAGGTGCACTATGGCTACAAATCGTTCGCGTCGTTTACGTAAAAAATTATGTGTTGATGAGTTTCAAGAGTTAGGTTTTGAATTGCAGTTGAACTACCCAGAAGGGACTGACGATGCAGCGGTTGAAGCATTTTTTGCTGACCTCGTTGTCGATGGTATCGAAGGCAATGGTATGGCTCTGATCGGTGGTGAAGAGTTTGCTGTGGTCTGTTCAGCTCAGCGTGGTTCTGTCACTGAAGAGCAACGCGCAACTGTCGAAGCTTGGTTGCAAGCGCGTACAGAATTAAGCTCATTTGAACTGAGCCCATTATTGGATGTTTGGTACCCAGACAACCCAGTGGCAAGTGCTCAATAGTACTCAAGGTTTAAATCAAAAAGGGGGAAGCAGTGATTGCTTCCCCCTTTTTTTATAACTCGGTGTTGCGATGCAATAGTGTTTAGCTATTGATGCTATCAACGAGTGCTTTAGCTGGAACCAGCTTGATCACTTTCTTTGCAGCAATTTCAATGGCGGCACCCGTTTGTGGGTTACGGCCTGTGCGTGCAGGGCGCTCTGTAACTTTGAGCTTACCGATACCGGGTAAAGTGATTTCGCCGTCGCTATCCAGAGCATCATTGACAACTGAGCTCAGCTGATCAAGTACGTCACGGATATGAGTTTTAGTTGAATCAGTTGATTCTGCGATTTCATTGATCAGTTGATCTTTGCTAAGGGCCATAAGTAACGCTCCATGGTGGGTAAGTGCAGCAAAGTAGCATGA
>JAAZJF010000133.1 GCA_012800475.1 Gammaproteobacteria bacterium | reverse complement strand
TTTAGCAAAGGCATCACGCGGCCAAGGCAAAGGCGCGCGACTAAAAGTAAGCGCATAACCCTGCACATCGGTGCTGACCTTAACCACATTAGGATTAAGCACACTGGCAATATCCATAATAGGCTCAGCTAAAGTCGCCATCGCCGCTTGGCTATACTGCGCCAAATTCTGCGCCACTTGATCAATCACAGCGGGCGGAATCAATGGCTCATCGCCCTGCACATTGACCACAATGGCATCCGCGGCTAGACCTAATTGCGTCACCACTTCAGCCAAACGATCGGTGCCTGATTCGTGGTCATCACGCGTCATCACCACCTGCGCACCAAAAGCTGTGCACACATCAAAAATACGCTGATCATCGGTCGCGATCACCACCTGCTGCGCGGCACTTTTTAATGCTTGCAACCACACGCGTTGAATCATCGGCATGCCAGCGATATCTTGCAGCGGTTTACCTGGAAAACGGGTCGAGGCAAAACGCGCCGGAATCACCACGCTAAAAGCTTGAGTCATAACTTAATCCAAACGCTCATCGTGACTTAAGGTGCGCGCTTCAGTATCCAGCATCACGGCAATATCATCGCGAATCGGAAACGCTAAGCCATCGGCTTTACACCAGAGTTCATTTTTTTCAGTATTGAGCTGGACTGCACTTTTACATAAAGGGCAGGCTAAAATATCTAATAATTTGGGGTCCATCAGCACATCCTTACAACGATTGGGTTAATAACGGCTGCATGCGTTGCACAAACCAGCTTGCAAAAGCAGGTGATGGCTGGGCTGCAACGTGTAAATACCAGCAGTGATCTGCGGCAAATGTACGGCACTTGACCGCATCTTTTTCAGTCATGACCACGGGCAAGTCATCCGCAAAATCTAAATCTTGAGTGCTCAATTGAGCATGATCAGCAAAGGGATGGCAAATGGGCTGTAGCTGCAGGCTTTCCAGTGTCTTAAAAAAACGCTGCGGATGACCAATACCGGCCACCGCATGCACTAACTGCCCAGCGGGAAAATGATTTAAGGGCTCGCGACGTCCGCTGCGCACATGCACCCAGTGTGTGGGCTGTAAGTGCATGGCAAAACCCTGCTCAGAATCCTCTTGCGCACCATTGAGCACCACAGCATCGACACTGTGCAAGCGCGCAACCGGCTCACGTAAAGGCCCCATCGGCAAACACCGCTGATTGCCTAAACCGCGCGCTGCATCAATCAGTACCAATTCAACATCACGGGCTAAGCCATAATGCTGCAAACCATCATCCGACAAAATAAGATCAACGCTGTGCTGCGCTAACAATTGCTGCACAGCCTGCGCGCGCTGCGGGGCAATCACTAAGGGCACGCCACTGCGCTGCACAATTAACAGCGGCTCATCACCGGCCTGCTCGGCTGAATCGCTGGCACGCACTGTCCAAGGCAGACTCTGTGGTTTTGCCCCATAGCCGCGACTGACCACACCAACACGCCAGCCTTGAGCGCGGCACTGTTCAATCAGCCATAGAATCATCGGTGTTTTACCTGTACCGCCCACGGTGATATTACCCACCACCACCACAGGCACTGGCGCACGATAACTGGTGCTCAGCCCTTGCAAAAAACGTGTGCGCTTGCGTTTAACCACCCAAAGGTAAAGCCTTTCCAGGGGCCACAAGAGCGCTAAAGCAGGATGCCCTTGGTACCATGCTTGCTCGATACGCTCCGTCAGTTTCACTAGGGTTCTTGCGCCTCAACAGTGGTAATACGCAATTGTGCAAAGCCCAACTTGGCCGCTGCATCCATAGCAATCACTACAGCTTGATGCGGTGCTTTGCCGTCGGCACTGAGTACCACAGGCAGGGTTTTATCACCACCTGACTCTACACGTAAGGCTTCCATTAACGTCGTCAAATCATTTTTGCTCAGGCTTTTACCATTTAAGGCAAATGAGCCATCCACGCCGACTAAAATTTCTAATGGGGCTTTAGCTTCAGCACTTACAGCCTCGCCACTGACGGCTTCAGGCAAATCAACTTTAAGCTGTGTTTCTCGGGTAAAGGTTGTGGTAACCACAAAAAACAACAACAAGATAAACACCACATCAATCAGTGGCGCTAAGTTAATATCAACCGGCTCGCGGGGTTTACGAGGGAATCTCACGCTTTACCCTCATTCAACTCAACCTCACGATCACCCTGCACCACTTCAACCAATTTAATGGCCTCTTGCTCCATATTGACCACTAACTCGTCCACTCGACGCTGTAAAAAGCGATGAAAGAACACCGCAGGAATCGCGACAAATAGGCCTGCAGCCGTAGTGATCAGTGCTTTAGCAATACCACCGGCCAACTGCGGAGCATTGGCCATGCCAGACCCCATAAAGGCGCTGAAGATCTCAATCATCCCCAGCACCGTGCCCAGCAAACCCAGCAAAGGCGTAATCGCAGCAATGGTACCCAGCGGGGTTAAGTAACGCTCAAGCTCATTGACAACTTTTGCGCCGGCCTCCTGAATACTTTCCTTCATCATTTCACGGCCATAACGTGAATTGGCTAAACCTGCCGCTAAAATCTGCCCCAGTGGTGAACCGGCACGCAATTCTACAAAGCGCTCACTGTCCATTTGCTTAGCTTGCACCCAGCGCCACACCTGACCCAATAGATGAGGTGGGCTGACACGTGACGCGCGTAAAGTCCATAAACGCTCAGCAACAATGGCTAAAGCAATAATTGAACACACAACAATGGGCAACATAATCCAGCCACCCGATTTGATCAGCTCCCACACAACCATCGCTCCAACAATAAAGTGTGCGTACTTTAGCACAAGCCCAGCCTTACACCGAAAGCTAAGATGCTCATTGTTGCCGCCAAAAGCGTGATTGCTCAGCCATTGTCCAAGGTGGCTGCTGCGCACCTAAATGCACCAACACCGCTTTATCGATCGCCGTGTCATACACAACCACCTCTGCGCGCTGTAATGTTCTGATCACCTGTGGATGCGGGTGCCCGTAACTATTGTGCTTACCGCGTGAAATCAGTGCATATTTTGGCGCAATGGCCTGCACAAAACGGCGCGAGGTTGAGGTGCGACTGCCGTGGTGTCCGGCCACCAACCAATCGGCTTGTAACCAAGGCCAGTGTTTAAATAACGCCGCTTCACCGGCAGTATCCAAGTCTCCGGTTAATAAAAGACGCTCACCTTGCGCCTCAATCAACAACACACAGGATTTTTGATTGCTATCGCGTGCATGTGGCCATTGCCAACGCCAAAATTGCACCTCATCCCACTGCCAGTGCTCTTCAAGACAGGCTTGCGCAGAAAAATGCGTGGGATGAGCCTCAGGTTGCCCGCTGACAACGCGCCGCACATCCAGTGCATTTAAGATCGCTTGCGCACCGCCGGCATGATCCGCATCAGCGTGAGAGATCAGCAACTCATCCAGCTGAGTTTGTGCAAACCCGCGCAACACCGGTACCACGATGCGCTCGCCTGCATCAAAGCTGCTCAAAAAAGGTCCCGCGTCGTACATTAAGCTGTGATGAGCCGTTTTCACCCACACGGCCTGCCCTTGCCCCACATCCAGAACCCAAACCTGAGCCTGGCCTTCAGGCACTTTAAGAGGCGTTGGATAAAGGAGCGGCAGCCATAACACCAGCCCTGCTGTCATCGGCAATAACTGACGTGGCAGCAAAAAACACAACACCCCCAG
>JAAZJF010000019.1 GCA_012800475.1 Gammaproteobacteria bacterium | reverse complement strand
TTCAGTGTCGAGTGAGCGCGTGGCAATAATACCCATGGCATAAGGAATCTTAATTGCGTAATCAGTGCTCTGCGTTTTCATATTGGGCAAGCCCACTAAGGTAAATGCCGCAGGTGCTTCTTCGGTGTGCCATTCAGCTTCGATGGCGGCGAGCTTGGTTTTTTGCACGTCACCAATTTCGTAGCCTGACTCATCACCTAAAATAATCACTGAAAGAATTGACGCTAAACCAAAGGCCGAAGCAATGGCAAACGAGCGACGGGCAAAGCCTAGGTCACGTTTTTTCAGTAAGTACCAGCTGGAGATGGCTAGAACAAAGATTGACCCCGTTACATAACCTGCAGCCACTGTATGCACGAATTTAACTTGTGCAACAGGGTTGAAAATCAACGCAGCAAAGTCAGTCACTTCCATACGCATGGTTTCGTAGTTGAACTCAGCACCCACTGGGTTTTGCATCCAGCCGCTAGCCACTAGAATCCAAAGTGCGGACAAGTTTGAACCAATAGCAACTAACCAAGTGACAGCCAAGTGCTGGCGCTTGCTTAAGCGGTCCCAACCGAAGAAGAATAAACCAATAAAGGTTGATTCAAGGAAGAACGCCATTAAGCCTTCAATGGCTAAAGGAGCGCCAAATACATCACCGACATAGTGGCTGTAGTACGACCAGTTGGTACCAAACTGGAACTCCATGGTTAAACCTGTGGCGACACCAATGGCAAAGTTAATACCAAAGAGTTTACCCCAGAAAAGCACCATATCTTTGTACACTTCTTTGCCTGTTAAGACATAGACTGACTCCATAATGGCAAGCAAGAATGCCAAGCCAATGGTCAAAGGAACAAAGATAAAGTGATACATGGCTGTCATCGCAAATTGAAAGCGTGACAGATCGATAAGAGATTCCGAGATCATTGTGCATACCCCCGGGGAGTGGTTGATACCGATATAGCGTCCCACAGATATGCATTAGATAAATCTGCTGTATACCGTGAGTTGTGCTGCTGGTGAGTAAAGCGATGCATATTAAGCACTCTTCTAACATCTACGACATTCATATTATGTCACTTCTTACTGTGTTATGGGCCAGTTAAGTGTAGTGACCTGTTGTCGCACTTCGCTGTGATGTGCAATGGCGTGAAGTTATCAGTGGCGGTGATGGGTGTAAGGTACGTGTAAAAACTGCGTCAGATGGGATGTCGATATATATTCGCTCAGCCTGTGGCTGGGCGAATATGTGAAACGTGGATTAATGCTCGTTTAGATTAAAAGCGGTCAGTGTAAAAGTGGGTACGCCAATATCTTGCATTAACTGTGAGCCTTCAAGCTCAGGTAAATCAATGATTGCAGCCACTTCATAAATACTTGCGCCCATGCGACGAATCAGGCGTGCTGCTGCTACAAAAGTGCCGCCACTGGCAATAATGTCATCGATTAACAGTACTTTATCGCCTTCTTTTAAACTGTCAGCATGTACTTCTAAAACCGACTGCTCGTAATCGGTATCATACGGCTCACTTAAAACATCCGCAGGTAACTTGCCTTGCTTACGAAATAGAACCAAAGGTTTATTCAGTTCATACGCAATGGTTGAACCCAGTAAAAAGCCGCGCGACTCAATCGCACCCACATGAGTAAAATCACTGCCTACATAGCGCTGCACTAAACTATCAATCACCATGCGCATGGCTTTAGGTGATTGAAATAGGGGAGTGATATCCCGAAAAATAATGCCAGGCTTTGGGAAGTCAGGAATAGGGCGAATTAAAGATTTAATTGCGAACTCATCAAAAATCATATGTTGATCCTCTTTTGAACTGATCAGTTATCTAAGTTGCCGCCTGCTAATGCACAGATCTCAATTAGATTAATTAAATTGATTTCTTTACCTTCGGCGATTAACAGCTCATTTTGCTGAAAGCGAGTAAACACCCGCGACACTGTTTCTACAGCTAGACCTAAGTAGTTGCCGATCTCATTGCGCGACATCGCTAAACGAAATTGTTGTGGCGAATAACCGCGGGCCCGAAAGCGTGCGGAGAGGTTGACTAAAAAAGTAGCAATGCGCTCATCGGCATTCTTTTTAGAGAGCAGCATCATCATTTGCTGATCGTCACGAATCTCACGACTCATAATACGCATCAATTGACGGCGCAATTGTGGCAAATTAGCGCTGAGCTCATCGAGTCGCTCAAAAGGGATTTCGCAGATTGAAGTCGTCTCTAATGCTACGGCAGACGCAGGGTAGAGCTCTGAGTCCATACCCGATAAACCCACCAGCTCACTGGGTAAATGAAAGCCTGTGACTTGTTCTTCACCATTATCAGTGACGCTAAATGTTTTTAAGCTGCCAGAGCGAACAGCGTACACCGAAATAAAAGGGTCACCTTGGCGAAATAAAAACTCACCCTTTTTTAACGGGCGTCCACGTTTTACTATGCTATCGAGTGCATCGAGGTCTTTTAAGTCGAGTGACAGAGGCAGGCAAAGTGTGGCTAAACTGCAGTCTTTGCAATGCGCTTGGTGCGGGCTGCGCACACTGATTATTTCTGCCATACACTGTGTTCCTGATCAAAAGAGTGAATCCATCATTAGCGTTAAGATTACCTGAGCCTGCACGAAGCTGCCACTGTGTTTGTACAGCGCTTAAGATACTGGGCTGTTATACGATCTAATGAATCCGTTCTGACTAGGATAATAACGTTAAATAACTTGCGTTCTAACTCCTGGCTTTAAAGTGGGTTGTGCCAAATACTGATCAAAGATTTGGCACACGGCAAGAGTGAAAAGACGTCCTTGCGGTGTCATGTGTAATGAGTCCTCGCTCAGTTGCAGTAGGCCGTCGTTGTGCATGCGCTGCAGTTGTGGCCATTCTTTGCTGAAGTAAGCTTGGAAATCAATGTGATAGCGCTGCTCGATGGTTTTGAAATCAAGCGAAAACTGAGTGTTGAGTCCGTCGAGTATATCTTTGCGTAGATTGTGTTCAGCGTTATGTCGCACACCATACGCAGCAGGTAGCTGATGTGTATTGCAAGCGCTTTGATAGGCAGTATGGTCGGTAGAGGTGCAGTAATAGAGCTCGCCGAGTTGACTGATAGCGCCCGCACCGAACCCTAAGGTATCGCTGCTGGCACAGGTGCTGTAGCCCAGCGGACCACAATATAAAGCGCCGTCTTCTTGTGCCGTGCTGTACTCATCATCCGCCAATGCAAAGTAATCCATGCCAATATAACGGTAGCCGGCATTGGCGAGCTGCTCAAGTGAGTCGCTGAGCATCAGTGCAAGGTCAGGCGTGCTGGGAATATCGGTGGCAACAATACGCTGCTGGATTGGGTATTGCTCAGGTTGGTGCATAAAGGCCTGCAGGCGGATGCGGTCCGGAGCGAGTAAAAGTGTCTCTGACAGTGTTGTATTCCATGCCTGCGGGGTTTGCTTGGGTAAGCCATAGGTCAAACTGATACTCACCTGCCGAAATTGTAAAGTACGCGCAGCTTCAACAATCTTTTGCGTGTGCTCAACAGTGTGCAAACAATTGATGGCGCGTTGCACTTGTGCATCGAGGGCTTGGACCATGATATGAATGCCGTTAAAACCAATATCACGTAAGACGCCCATGGTAGCCCAGTCGGTTTCGCGTGGATCAATATCAATACTGTAATTGCAAAAGTTATGACTGACGATGTTGAAGTGTTGTTGTAAACAGCGCATTAATTGGCGCAGTTCCAGTGAGTTTAAAAATGTTGGCGTGCCACCACCGATATGCAATTGAGTGATGGGCGTTGCGGTGCGAATATGCGGTGCCAGCATACGAATTTCGTGTTCTAAGCTCTGTAGGTAGGCGGTGCTGCGACTGCGATCTTTGGTGATTGTAGTTTTGTGTGTGCAGTTGTAGCAGGCGTTAGCGCAAAACGGAATGTTGATATTCAATGCTAAGGGGCGTTGTAGTGCGCGACTGCTGCGCAAGGCGCTATAGCGCTCAAACGCACTAATAGGATATTGGGCGTGCTCAGGTGCGGGGTATGAGTGGTACTGTGCATGCAGACGGTGGTATCTGCTAAATAGCTGAGCGTTCCAGCTTGTATTCGTCGCCATAACCCTGCTCCCTGATAGCCCATGTTTTGCATGAGTATAGGCGCTGGTATGATGCAGCCTCTTGATCTGTATCAGGCTGCTTTATGGGTAACGAAGAGCTTAGTGGCCCATCAGCCAGTGTTGGTGCGGGCCAGGTAAAGTCCAAAGACCATAAAAAATCACTAACAAACCGGCTGCATAACGGACATTTTTTTTGCGCAAGAATGCAGTGACACGTTCAGCGGCTAAGCCGGATGCCAGCAGTACAGGCCAAGTGCCTAAACCAAAAGTAAACATTAACAACGCGCTGGTGCTCGCATCGCCTTGGCTGGCTGTCCAAAATAGGGTGCTATACACCAAGCCACATGGCAACCAGCCCCATAAGGTGCCTAATAATAGGGCGTGCCCTGTGCTTTTAACGGGGAGCAAGCGACCGGCAATGGGTTGGATGTATTTCCAGACATAGCGCCCCGCTTTTTCGATATGAGTTAAGCCGTGCCACCAGCCGGCCAAGTACAAACCTAAGCTGATCAGCAGCAAACCCGCAACGATACGTAAAGCCATGGCTGCCGGTGTTTGTTCGACAGCCCAGCCCAGCAGGCCAAATAAGAAACCGGCTAGAGCATAGCTGCTGACGCGTCCTAAATTGTAGGCAACAATCATACGCAAGCGTTTGTATTGTTGCGCTTGAGGGATGCTTAAGGTCAATGCACCCATCAGTCCGCCGCACATGCCTAAACAGTGGCCGGCACCCAGCAAACCTAAAATAAATGCTGAGGCCAGAAGTGGCAGTAAATCAGCCATTGCGTTGAGTATCCTCTGAGTCAGTATCTTTGTCTGTGGCTGGCGTGTGCTTCATGCCAGCGGTGTGCATGGGGTCTTCATCATCAAATAATATGCTGTGCGCAGGGCCGTCTAAATCTTCGTATTGGCCATTATCAACAGCCCAAAAAAACAGGCGAATAGCCAAAGCTAAGATGAGTAATGCGGCAGGAATCATGACATAGAGAGCGGCCATTGAATGCCTCGCTAAAGTGAAATTAAGCTGACTCAGGTAGGTGAGTCAGGCGCAGAGCGTTGAGCACTACCAGTAATGAGCTGATGGACATACCAAATGCAGCCCATCCCGGAGTCACCCAGCCAACGGCTGCAAAGGGAATGATTAAACCATTGTACAGGGTTGCCCAACCGAGGTTTTCAATAATCACGCGGCGTGTTTTTTTGGCTACCGCTAGGGTGCTGACTAAACTGCCTAAGCGGTTGGAGAGTAAAATGGCGTCAGCGGTTGTTTTAGCCAAGTCGGTGGCGCTGCCCATAGCGATGCTGATATCAGCCGCCGCCAATACCGGGACATCGTTAACTCCGTCACCGAGCATCAGGACGTGACGTCCTTGGCGATGCAAGTCCTTAAGAACCTGTAATTTATCATCAGGCGTTAGACCACCACGCGCATCGGTAATATTTAACTCGTGGGCAATCTGCTGCACCATGGGCGAACTGTCGCCCGATAGCAGTAACACATCCCAGCCGCGCGCACGGCATGTTTGCAGTAGGGCAGGCGCATCGTCACGTAGCTTGTCGTCTAAGGCAAACCAAGCTAAAGCCTGCTCTGTATCACCCAGCAGCAACCACTGACCTTCTTGGCTGGGCATGTCGGGCGCTGAGTAACCGCCCAATTCACTGACATAATCAGGGCGGCCAATACGCAACTGACGGTCATGGACTTGGCCTTCCAAGCCAAGGCCTGGGGCACTTTGGATATTTTGCGCTGATGTTGTTGTGCGACCAAAAGCACGGGCGATGGGGTGTTCAGAGTGACTTTCTAAGGCAGCTGCCAGCTCAAGGCATTGCATCTCATCGAGCTTGGCAATAGGTATGATCTGTTTAAGGGTCAGCTTGCCCTCAGTGAGGGTGCCGGTTTTATCAAAAATAACTGTATCTACTTTTTGAAAACTTTCTAGTACATGGCCTTTGGTGATTAATAAACCAAGCTTATGCAGTGAGCCTGTCGCTGCTGTCAGTGCGGTGGGAGCTGCCAGTGATAAAGCACAAGGGCAGGTGGCTACCAATAATGACAGCACAATCCAGAACGCTCGAGATGAGTCAATTTGTAGCCAGACAGCGCCGACGATAGCGGCAATAAGGAGCACGCTGATTAAAAACCATTGGGCAACTTTGTCAGCTAATTCCGCTAGGCGCGGTTTCAGTGATTGTGCGCGCTCCAATAAACGCACAATGGCCGACAGTTGCGTGTGCTCGCCTAACGCTAAAACATCAATCGTTAAAGGACCTTCAATATTCAAGGTGCCGGCAACAACCTGATCGCCCGGTTTTTTTGCTAAGGGTAAGTATTCCCCAGTCAGTAAAGACTCATCGATGCTGGATGTGCCCGTGGTGATACGACCATCAGCGGGAATCAAGTGACCGGGTGGCACAAGCAGTTGATCGCCTTGCTGCAGTTCACTGAGTAAAATGCGCTCGCTGCTACCGTCGCTGTTGAGTCGTAAGCATGAGGCGGGTAATAAATTGACCAGTTGAGATGTAGCCGCCGAGGTGCGTTCGCGCGCACGACGTTCAAGATAACGCCCCGATAATAAAAACAAAGCAAACATGCCTGCGGCATCAAAATATAAGTCGCCTTGACCCGTCAAGGTAGACCAGATCCCTGCAGCATAAGCACCCGCGATGGCCAAAGAAACCGACACATCCATAGTGAGATGGCGGGTGCGCAGATCGCGCAAGGCGCCTTGGAAAAACTCAGTACTGCAATAAAAAACAATGGGTGTGGTTAAAATCAAACTGACCCAGCGCAGCAAACGGTCCATGCCTTCAGATAGATCAAGATTAAACTCAGGCCAAGTGGCCATGGAGGCCATCATTACCTGCATCCACAACAGGCCTGCCACACCTAGCTTGCGTAAAGCACGGCGGTTATCAGCTTGCATTTGCTCGCTGACGGTATCGGGTTGCCAAGGGTGTGCGGCATAGCCGATATGACGAATGGTTTTTAGTAATTCAGATAGCGCAATTTGCTCGATATCCCAACGAATGGATAAGCGGTGATTGCTGAGGTTGAGCGAGGTTTCAACAACGCCTGGCAGTTGTTTTAGGTGTTTTTCGATTAACCAGCCACATGCCGCACAGGTGATGCCTTCAATCAGTAGTTTGGTTTCACTGATGTTGCCACTGGTACTGACGAAGGGTTTTTGAATATCTTCCCGGTCGAGTAATAGAAGTTCATCGGGTAGAACGCCGGGCAGGGCTTCGGGGTTGGCTGATGCTTCGCTGCGATGTAAATAATAGCTTTCCAGGCCGCCAGCAATAATCGTTTGCGCAACAGCTTGGCAGCCAGGGCAGCAAAACACACGCGGTTGATTGAGTACAACTGCGGTAAAAGCCTGACCGGTAAGCACCGGTAAATCGCAGTGGTAACAGGGTACAGGCGCAACCATAAGAGTCAGCTATCCGTCAGTGAAACAGCTTGCAGAGTGATATAAGCCATAGCGTTGTGGTGATTACTCACCCAACTCAATAGCCTGTCCGCTGATTAAAGTATGCTCTTCAAACAAGCGCCACTGTGCACCATCTTCTTGCCCTAAAATTTCCACAAAACGACGACCTTCAATACCTTCTTGCAAGAGGCCGCGGTACATATCAGTGCTAACCGGTTGCAAAACGATACGTCGGTCGCGCTTTTCTTGAGTGGGAGAAATTAAGTTAAGCACAATTTGCTGTGGGTGACTGTCACCTGATAGCTTCAGTTCAACTTGACCCAGATCGCTATCCAGACTGAGTGTGCCGGCGATATTTAACTCTTGCGCCAGTTGCTCGCGCTCCAGTGAAGTATTAATACCTTTACCAACATCGTAGTAATTATCCACGACCAAGCTGTCAGCATTACGGATGGCGATCGTCAATAAAGACAGCCCGAGCACTACAGAAAAGCTGAGCATACCAATGATAAACCAAGGCCAAAACTCTTTATACCAGGGTAAAACATTGTCTTCGGGCTGCATACAATATCCTTTAATTAACGAATGGTTGGACCAAGGAAACGACTTTCAGTCTTTCTGTTAATGTGACTTTCGTCTTCAGAATAGACTTTGAACTCAATTTGGTTGGTGCTTGAGGGTAAATCTTCAGGGTCAACCGAAATGGAGACGGGTATTGCAAGAATTTCACCAGCAGCTGCCATCACCTGTTGCTTGCCTTCAAGCGTTAAGCCGGGTAAACCTGTGGCTTCGATGACAAATACATGGTCTTTTTGGTCTTTGTTCATCACTTTGACAGTGTAAACATTCTCAATACGGCCTTCTAGGTTTTCACGGTAAGGCGTACGGTCTTTAATGACGTTGAGCTCAACTAAATTACGGTTAATCACCGTATAGCTAAATAAGCTGGTCATCACCAGTAAAGCTGTTGCGTAGCCAATTAAGCGTGGGCGCACCATTTTGGTTTTTTGACCGGATAAGTTGTGCTCAGTGGTGTAGCTGATTAAGCCTTTTGGATAATCCATTTTGAGCATGACATCGTCACAGGCGTCAATACAGGCGGCGCAACCGATACAAGCAATTTGCAAACCGTCACGGATATCAATACCCGTAGGGCAGACATGCACGCACAATTTGCAATCAATACAGTCACCCATGCCTTCGGCTTTGTAATCACTGCCTTTTTTGCGTGGACCGCGTTTTTCACCGCGCTCAGGATCGTAAGAAACAATTAAGGTGTCTTTATCAAACATCACACTTTGAAAGCGTGAGTAAGGACACATGTGAATACACACTTGTTCGCGCAACCAACCTGCGTTGAGGTAAGTCAGTAGGGTGAAAAAACCCACCCAAAAGTAAGCCCA
>JAAZJF010000370.1 GCA_012800475.1 Gammaproteobacteria bacterium | reverse complement strand
TGCCGAAAATGAGTCACTTTGAGAGCTCTCATGAATAAGACGGGAACATACCAGTGAGGGAAGCTAGAGTTGCCAAACTAACTATGCCATTATAATTTGAGTGATTTTACAAACCACTCCGCAAAATTACATAGATGGTCCTAATCTGGAACTAGGCAAACCAAAGTGTCTTAAATTCCTGCAACAACTTGTATCACAGCCGAAATGTAGGGATACTGTTTTTTGGTTTTTGGCAAAAACACTTTTAGATCAAAGAGTCTTTTTATTGCTGGCCAAGAAGCAGCTTGGTAACCGTAGTATTTCGTGTTATCCACTTAACAGTAATACAGGTATGCACGGACGTTACGTTTTCAAAATCCGTTGTGGTGTTACCTGTGACAAAGGATTTTAGGTAGACGACTCTGGCGATTCTCAGCATTTGCCCAAGAACAAAAGTGACGGCAGAGCATTAATTGTTGTTATCAATAAGGAAATACCATGAAATTTACCAAGCTGTTTAGCGCAATCGCTCTTTTCGGTTCGATGGCCGCCACCGCGCACGCCAGCACTGTCGTGACTGTTAACGTTAAAAACTCGACTGCACACAAGCGGAATATACCTACGAATATTTCGCTGGCAGCGTCAATCCTACACCAGGAACCATTCAGCCATCTGCCACATCAACATTCCAGCTGACCAGTGGTTCCGAATTGGTATCGGGAATGCGCTTTGTCTACACCTCCGGCTCCAAAAAGTGCCGGTTTGCAGCATCGCATACAGTAAACCCTATGAACGGCGTGCCTACTTTTAATAAGTCAGGCGCAAGTATTGGCACATCTCGCGCCACCTGCAACGCCAATATTTCTGCCGTTCAACCGACCCCACCCTTTAACTTTACGGTCGATTTCGAGATCAAATAATTTCATAGTCGCCTGGGTTGGCTATGACATGGCCAACCCAAACACTGGAGAAAATAATGAACGTATCCATCCAGTCTTACCAGACAAATTATCTGGCAAAATCACCTACACTGGCAAAAACCAGTGCCGAGGCTGCTCCCAAGAACGATACCTCGTCTTCAGCTCAAAACTCCGGTGATACCATTACCCTCTCCAGTTCGGCCAAGGAGCTTTATAACCTGAGCAGCGCCGCCGAGCGGCAGGCATCCATGACGCCAAGTGAACTTAGCCGTCTGTATGCAAAAGGGCAAAAAGATATTTATAACTTTGGCCAGCTACTTGCTAGCGGTAATTACAAAGAAGAAGACCTACTACCAAAAACTGATGATCTCGAACGGCTAGCGATAGCACAACAAGCGCTTGATTACGCTATAGGGAACTCTCAAGTTCCTCAAAAAAATATACCTAATCCATTTGCGAATATGGCTCGCAATGATCTTAGCGCCATCCTCTACGACGATACAGACACCTATAGCATAGTTGAACGAAATGCGGCTCATGCTGAGTTAAGCAAGCAAGACTATGAGTACTTCTCTCAACTATTCGCCAGAACAGCCAATAACGATGACCGCCGCGAACTGTTTAAGGGCATTCTAGAGTATTTCGATGAGTTGCCACCCGTTGAAAAAGCAGCCTATCCCGAAGGCCACAGAGAAACCATGCAAAATCTGCTCGATAAGGAAATAGAACGCTGGGGGCCATTGACACTCCTGCAACTCGCAGCAGAAGAAGCCGCTGAAGAAGCCGCCGCCGAGAAACGGTTCGAGAGCATCCTGAATCAGGAACAAACCACGGCAGAAATGCTGCAAGCCATTTTGGCCAAAGCACAAGAGCTTGACGTCACCGAGTAAAGGCTGTGAAAACCATGGCAAAGGTGGCCTGGTTAGCCTTTCAGTTAAAAGCTGGCGACCAACAGTCTCTGATTCCTCTAGTAAAGTGGCTCTTCGCATTTAAGGGTGTAGCTGATTTCTAAACCCTCCTGACTTCAGCAAGCACCTGGCTATGTA
>JAAZJF010000132.1 GCA_012800475.1 Gammaproteobacteria bacterium | reverse complement strand
TGTAAGTGATGTGCCAGCGCTTGCACCGCTGCGTGTTGGAAAAATGCCAAGGCCTGTTGCGCTGCGCGGGCGCTTAAATAACGTTGCTGCTGCCAATCTTCTTTCGTTAAGGCCGCCAGTGTGTGCCAGTTATCTGTGGCTTTGGGCGTGATATGCGAGGGCGCGCCGAGCGCTTTGAGCCACAGTTGAAAGGGCTGTTGTTGGGCTTGGATAAATTTATGTGCTGTATGAGCGCTGCGTTTTTCAGCAAAAGAAGGGATCTGCGCTAAATCATCTGCGTTTAATGTCAGCCAATCAGTGAGCTGGGTGATACGTTGAGCATCGATTAAGGCTTGCCATGTTTGCGGCCCTATACCTTGCATATTGAGCGCCTTTTTACCGCTTAACCAGACTAAACGAGCCAAAAACTGCTGCTCACAGTCTGCCGTTGCTTGCCAGCAACTCAATGCATGATAGTCATCAGCATTGGGGGTTGCGATGGCTTGGGGTTGCGGGCTGTGCCACACCACCTCTTGTAGTTGCGGGACTGCGTGGCCAGTTAAGGCAATCGCCACATGATCGCCGGCATGCAGATTGAGTTTGTGTAAGCGAGAGAGTGAACCTAAGCTGACCTTGCGGATGATTTTGTCATCCAGCGTGACGGCTTTAAGATGTGCGATAGGCGTGATACGGCCGCTGCGGCCTATATTAAAGGTGACGTGGGTGACGGAGGTCAGTGCTTGTTGGAGCGGATACTTGAGCGCTACGGCCCAAAACGGTGGATAAGGGCTGCGCTGGTGCTGAATGTTGCGCTGACTTTGCTTGATCACAACGCCATCGCTGGCAAAAGGTAAGGCGGCGTTATACCAGTGATCACGCCACTGTTTCACTTCAGCCCATGAGCTGACCGCGTGAGTGTAAGCGCTGCTGTGACCCAAGCCAAACTGCTGCAACCCCTGTAAACGTTCAGTTAAAGTCTCTGGTCCATCGGGCCATTCCCAGACAAATAAGCCAATGCTGGCCCCTTCTGTGGCGTTGATTGCATGCCGACTCATTAAACCTGCAACTTGGCTGCGCACTTGACTGCCGCCATCTTTGGCTTGGACGTGTTGCTGGCGTTGTAAATACAGCTCGCCTTGCAAGGTGACGGTGGCTGCGTTGGTGTTTAAGCGTGCTGGTACTGCGGCAATCATGGGTGCATGCGCCAACCAGTTTTGTCCGGCCAAGCCATCACCACGGCTGAGCATTTGTGTGAGTTGACCTTGGCTATAGACGAGGGTGACTGCCACGCCGTCAATTTTAGGCTGCACCCACAGATCCTCGCGCGCGTGCATCCATTGCTTTAAAGCCCTGTCGCTGAGCTTTTTTAAGCCCATTTGGCTGAAAGGTAAATCGATACTGCCACGTGCTGTTTGCAGTGCTTGTGTCGCTGGTTCTGCTGCCAACTCGGGCATAAAACACGCTTGCCATTGCGCCAATTGCACACGGGCTTGGTCATACAATTCATCGGCAATCGGTGAGAGGCCATCACGGTGATAAGTGCGGTCCCAGTCGGCAATCCGTTGGCGTAAAGTGCTGATTTCTTGTGCTGCTTGCTCAGCTGCCCAGGGCGGGCAAGCTGCCAGTGAATCTGTACTCAAGACGAGCGTGCTGCACAGTATTAAGGTCGACACAATAGAGCGAAACATAACGAGCATCCTTGCTGTAGGTGTGTGCTTAATCAGTGTAGTTGAGGATTGGCAGCTTGCATGATCAAGTGCTGTTGCTTTGGGTGTTATACAAAAATATTATTGAATGTTGTTTGAATGATAGAGCCACTCAATATCTGGATGATGCGCAAAGGCATGGGGAAAGAGGTACTCACCACTGAAAAATGGCGCATTCACCTGCTGCCATTGCGGTGTAAAAGCAATCGCAGTGTGATCCAGAGCATCGGCCAGCAAAGTGGTGCAATACAGATGTGCGCTGTGGCGCTCGGCTAAAACAAAAGGCTGTTGCAGTTGCTCTAACACCCGTTGTGCGGCCAGTGTGTGTTCAGCGGTGCTGATAAACAGCGGCCGTGCGATGGCAAAGCTTTGCGCCAATTGCGGCGCGGTAAATTCCGCCAGCGTTGAAGTGAGTACTTGATCGCTGCGCTGCGGATCATCATCGGTGGTGGCGTGGGCAATCAGCGGTTCAGGGTGCACGCGGACCACCATCCCAATATGGGAAAACTCACTGTCACTGAGTTTTTGAATCAGCTGGCTTTCAGCCGAAGTCCCGGCACGAAACACCCAATCACCAATGGCTAAAGGCGGCAGCGCAGCCAAAGACATAGGCGCGCGCGCTGCAGGTGCTGGGGTGATCACCAACAACAGCACCACACCTAAGATTGCGCTCAGGCACAGCGCAATCCGTATGGGGTACTGGGTCAGTGGGTTGCGAAGATAACGCATCGCCTAACACATACGCTGATTCAGCCTGCTTTACAGCGAGACTTTCCAGCCTTTTTCAGTTTTGCTCAAGGTGATATTTTCACGCTTAGTCGGCGCGCTGTCTTCCTTATAACGGATGGTAGCCACTAAGCTGGCGCGGGTTTCATCTTGGTTATATTCAGGCTTGGAGTAGCTCACATCTTTTACACCACCAAAACGAATAGCGCGTGAGCTGTTTTCTGCGAGCATCATGCTCAATTTGCCACGGACCATCGCTTGCTGCTCTTTGCCCGCATCCGCAGGGATTTCCAGTGTATTCATCACGCCATCAATGTCGTTGGCTAACACAGCATCCACATACTTCTGCGCGACTTTCTCAGGCGAGTTGCCCGCTGAACACGCGATTAAGAACGCTGCGGTCAACAGCATAAAAAGACCATTACGAAGAGTTTGCATTGAAGCACCTGCAATCAAAGGGAAATAGCGTTGCAGTATAACGGTTGCTGCCTTGGAGTGAAGCTATGAGAGGGTATTTTCTGCAGGGCTGTTGGGTATAAGCAGTGGTTGAGTGTACTTCGTGGTTGTAGCAACACTGATACATGCCAGCAGCTACGCACTCAGCTGGCTGATTGGTTCAGGCCCTTGCGTTTGTAATCGCGGTCATTTGTGCGCGAGCAATCTGGTGCCCTAAGTTGGCCGCTTTCGCGCGCCACAGCATCGCAGTGCTTTCACAACGCTTAATCCCTAAACCTTGTTGATACAGCTCGCTTAAATAGTGCATGGCATCGGCATGTTGCTGGTGTGCCGCGAGTAAAAACCACTGCAAAGCAATGTCAGGACGGTTGTGTTCAAGAAACAGCAGAGCCAGATCATTTTGCGCGGTGCTATCACCTCTATCGGCCTCTACCAATAGCGCAGAAGTCGCTACCCCCCCTAGCGGGATCGGCAGAAAAAGGCAAGCAAATATGCTCGGCAATATCCGCTAAAGCCAGCATCACCCGTCCGCGCTCATCCATACTGTGCCGTTGCAGCTTACCGGCACTTAAACGACGCCACAGCGTACGCTTGCTGGTACCTGTGACCAGAGCAGCGGTATCAATACTGACAACATCGTTCACAAGACTTTCTCCACAATTGATTGACAGGCCTAAGAATGCACTGAATGGCCACGCAACAGCAACCCCACAGAATGTCTTTGCGAACGCAGTGAAGCAATCCACCTCGCAATCCACGCGCTACCCAAACCATGGACTGCCACGTCGCTGCGCTCCTCGCAGAGACGCTGGTGTGTCCTTGCGAACCCCACCCCGCCATTGCGAACCCACCCCGTCCAT
>JAAZJF010000131.1 GCA_012800475.1 Gammaproteobacteria bacterium | reverse complement strand
TTTGGACCATAGTCTTGGTCGGGCGCATACCAAATAGCCCGTCCTTTGCGCAGCACTTTGAGCATGCCACGCACATCTTCACGCTCAATAGCTTGCGCGTCAGCATTGTGACGCTCACGCCCACGGCGCTGCACATAATCAAACACAGGGTTATCGTGCGCGCGGTACATACCATCAATTGTATGCTGCTGACCGAGCAAGGCGGCGCCAATTTCTAAGGTGGTAAAATGAATCGCCATTAAAATAGCGCCCTGACCTTGTTCTTGTGCAGCCTGTAAATGCTCTAAACCTTGCACTTGCACCAAACGACTGAGGCGCTTTTTGGGCCACCACCAACTCATGGCCATCTCAAAAAAAGCGATTCCCATGGAGGCGAAATTTTCACGCACTAAAGCGTCACGCTCAGCGACACTCAAATGGGTAAAACACAATTCAATATTGCGCGTGACAATATGCCGACGGCTGTGTGCCACGCGCTGCATCAGTGCACCTAAAGCACGGCCTAAACGCAACAACACCTTATAAGGCAGCTGTGTGATGAGCCACAATAGACCCAATCCAAACCACAATAACCAATAGCGTGGATGTAAAAAGGCGATATCGAACCCTGAATGCTTCATACTTAACATACCAAACAGCGTAAAAACACGTATTCTACATGGCTTATTCATTTACAGCCTGCCATGCTTAACGATATAAACATCTTTTCACATTGACCTTGCATAGAGCGACCGATGAACCACTTAGATCTTCTTGAGAAAGCACCTGTTTTTCAACTTAAAGGCAGCATGCTGGCCATTACTATTTTAGAATTGTCCGTCAATGACCCCGACAGCTTAGATGCACAATTGGCCGTCAAAGTTGAACAAGCACCGCAATTTTTCCAAGATGCTCCTATTGTTCTGGCTTTAGATAAATGCACAGCAGGCGCACAACCCTTCGATATTGCGCTGTTACTGAGCATCTGCCGCAAACATGGCTTACACCCTTTAGCGCTGCGCTCTGAACAGCCTGAGCATTTAGCCTTTGCCAAAGCGCATGGTTTAACCGCGATGCCACCCAGCGGCGCACGTGAGCGCCTACTTGAAGTGGCGCAACCAGCTGAGGCCGATCCAGAACCCAGTTTTACACCCGCGAAAATTATCACTCAGCCGGTACGCAGCGGCCAACAAATTTATGCTAAAAATACCGACCTTATTGTGATGGCTGCAGTGAGTGCCGGCGCTGAACTTTTAGCCGATGGCAACATCCATGTCTATGGTCCTTTACGCGGTCGTGCGTTAGCAGGTATTAATGGCTATATGGATGCGCGTATTTATTGCCAGCAATTGGGTGCTGAAATGCTCTCCATTGCTGGCCAATATAAGTTAGCCGAAGATTTACGTCGCGATCCTTTGTGGGGTCAAGCGACACAAACCCGTTTAAATGATCAGCACTTAGAAATCTGTACCCTTTGAGCTATACCTTTGTGATGATGAACACTTTATAATTACTCTATTCAACCACCCTTTACTCAATTCATAAGGTGACCCGCTTGTCTAAGATTCTCGTTGTAACATCAGGTAAAGGCGGCGTTGGCAAAACCACCACCAGCGCTGCAATCGGCACTGGCTTAGCCTTACGCGGTCATAAAACAGTCATCGTCGACTTTGACGTCGGCCTGCGTAATCTCGATTTAATTATGGGCTGTGAACGCCGAGTCGTATACGATTTTGTCAACGTGATCAACGGTGATGCCACACTCAATCAAGCACTGATTAAAGATAAACGTTTAGAAAACCTCTATATTCTAGCTGCCAGCCAAACACGTGATAAAGACGCACTGACTCTGGAAGGCGTAGAGAAAGTACTCACCGAACTTGCCGAGCAATTTGAATATGTGATTTGTGACTCACCTGCAGGTATTGAGAAAGGTGCGCACCTAGCCATGTACTTAGCCGATGCGGCCATTGTTGTCACCAACCCTGAGGTCTCTTCAGTGCGTGACTCAGACCGTATGCTGGGTTTGCTTTCCAGTAAATCTAAGCGCGCTGAAGAAGGTCGTGAGCCCATCAGTGAGCACCTCTTACTGACACGCTACAGCCCTGAGCGTGTCGCGCGTGGCGAAATGCTCAGCGTGGAAGATGTGGAAGAAATTTTATCCATTCAAATGATCGGTGTGATTCCTGAGTCACAAGCCGTACTCAAGGCTTCGAACCAAGGTGTGCCGGTTATTTTGGATGAAGAAAGCGACGCAGGTCAGGCTTACAGTGATGCCGTTGATCGCTTGCTTGGCAAAGAAGTCCCACACCGCTTTTTGGAAGTACAGAAAAAAGGTTTCCTTCAGCGTATGTTTGGAGGTAAAGAGTGAGTATTTTCGACTTCCTTAAAGTTCGCAAAAAAACGCCCACGGCATCCCTAGCCAAGGAACGCTTACAAATCATCGTAGCCCATGAACGTGGACAACGTGACGAGCCGGACTACTTACCTGCTTTGCAAAAAGAGCTGGTAGCCGTGATCAGTAAATATGTAAAAATTGATCAAGAGCATGTGCAAGTCGCCTTAGAAGACCAAGGCAGCTGCTCCATTCTTGAGCTCAATATTACTCTGCCCGATCGTTAAGCCAAACATCTTAAACGTCTCTGCACACTGACCATTTGGCGCGCCATAACAGCCGCCAAATGCACTGATAAGGTTCGTTATGCCGCTATCAAGCATTGAAATCATCTATGCTGACTCCTACATTTTAGTGGTCAACAAACCAACGCTGTTACTCTCTGTACCTGGGCGCGCTGAAGACAATAAAGACTGTTTAATTACCCGCCTGCAAGACAATGGTTACCCCGACGCCTTAATTGTGCACCGTTTAGACTGGGAAACTTCAGGCTTAATTGTGCTGGCTCGCGATCGCGACAGTCACCGTGAACTGTCACGCCAATTTCACGACCGTGAAGTAGACAAGCGCTATATTGCTTTGTGCTGGGGCACCTTTGCGCAATCTGAAGGGCGCGTTGAGTTGCCTCTGCGCTATGATCCAGCCACTAAACCGCGTCATGTTGTGGATCACGAGCAAGGTAAAAGCGCATTAACACTGTGGACCGTACTTCAGCAGCATAGTGACCATTGCCGTGTTGAACTGACACCTTACACCGGTCGCTCACATCAGCTGCGTGTGCATATGTTAGCCATGGGGCACCCGATCTTAGGTGATGGATTGTATGCTCATGAGCAGGCTCTACAAGCAGCACCGCGTCTGTGTTTACACTCCAATGTTTTAAACTTCACGCACCCACACACTCAGGAGCGCTTGGCATTTACCAGTCCTGCGCCATTTTAATTCACCGCCTGCTGCTTGGCATATCTATACGCAAAGCACATGCATTACACTGCAACCCAAAATCCTGTTTTAGAAAGGCACAGTATGTCACCTCATGAAGCCTTACTTGCATTACGGCAGTATTTAACCAGTCAAATCTTAGGTCAAGAACGACTCATTGATCGCTTACTGATTACTTTGTTAGCCGATGGGCATCTTTTGGTTGAAGGTGCACCTGGGCTGGCGAAGACTAAAGCCATTAAATACCTTGCTGAAGGCTTAGAGGCCAGTTTTCAACGTATTCAGTTCACCCCTGATTTATTGCCCTCAGATATTACCGGCACGGATATTTATCGCCCGCAAAACACCTCATTTGAGTTTCAACAGGGGCCGGTATTTCATAATCTAATTTTGGCCGATGAGATCAACCGTGCGCCGGCCAAAGTTCAGTCCGCTTTACTGGAAGCCATGGCCGAACACCAAGTCAGCGTGGGGAATCATACCTACCCTCTGCCTGATTTGTTTTTAGTGATGGCCACACAAAACCCGATTGAACAAGAAGGCACTTACCCTTTACCTGAGGCGCAGCTGGATCGCTTTCTAATGCACGTCAAAATTGGCTTCCCCGATGCGCAGATTGAACGAAAAATCTTACAGCAATCGCGCTCTATCGCCCTGCAAGGTGAGCAAAAACCGCAACAACTACTCAGCCAAGACACTATTTTTGCTGCGCGCGAAGAGATTCTAAATTTATATATGGCAGATGCCATGGAAGAGTATTTGGTGCAGTTGGTCATTGCCACACGCAATCCTGCTAAGTTTGATCCGGATTTAGCGCGTTGGATTCGTTTTGGTGCCAGCCCACGGGGTTCCATTGCGATTGATCGCTGCGCCCGAGCGCATGCTTGGCTGGCGGGGCGTGATTTTGTCAGCCCTGAGGATATTCAAGCGGTTTTATTTGATACCTTGCGCCATCGCATTATTTTATCATTCGAAGCACAAGCAGCAGGTATTGATCAAGAACAGGTGCTGCAGCACTTACTTGATGTTGTTGCGGTCGCCTAAATGAACAGCCCAAGTCGCATCCATATTGACCTGCATGACATGCTGGCCATGCGGCATGAATTGCAACATATCGAACTGTTTAGCACACCTTTACAGAGCAGCACTTTATTGGGTCTGCACCGTTCGCGTTTACGCGGGCGCGGTATGGATTTTGATCAAGTACGTGCCTATCAGGCGGGTGATGATGCGCGTAGCATTGATTGGCGCGTTACCGCGCGCACCGGCGAGGTGCACACTAAAGTCTTTCACGAAGCCCGTGAGCGTCCAACATTTATTGTGGTTGAACAAAGCTTACATATGTTTTTTGCTAGCACCGGCTCATTCAAGTCAGTGATCGCTGCCCAAGCCGCCAGCTTATTTGCGTGGGCGAGTCTCAAGCATAACGACCGTGTGGGCGGCTTAGTCTTTGATGGTGATAAAGTACAACACACGCCAGTGCAACGGACCCAACACAGTGTGCTGCACTTTTTACAGGCCATCACTGAGGCCAATCAACGCTTACAACAGCCTGCAGACCAACCCTTAAGCAACCCTTTACCGCAAGTGCTGCAGCATGCCAACCAACTGGCGCATACCGGCAGCCTCGTGATTTTAATCTGTAATGAGCGCCATTTAAACGATGAGTCAAGCCACTTACTGCGGCGTCTCGCGGCGCACACTGAGCTGATTGTCTTGCCCATTGCCGACCCTCTCGAACACCATTTACCAGGTCTGGATCACGCGCGTTTTAGCATGGGTTCACAGAGCTTGCAGGTTGACGCCAGCAATACACAACTGCGTTTAAAGTGGCAACAGCAAGGCGCAGCCTATCAAGAAGCCTGGCGCCAACTGGCTCAAGAGATCAATGCTCCTTTACTGCCGTTAAGTACAGCACAGAGCGTTGTTGAGCAGTTACAGTCGATCAGCTTACGCCAACGTAACAGTGCGCAGGGACCGCTATGATACAACTTGATGAGTTGCAGCCTATTATCCTGCCTCCTCCGGTCAGCC
>JAAZJF010000130.1 GCA_012800475.1 Gammaproteobacteria bacterium | reverse complement strand
TTAGATTTTGTCGTCGCCCCGGACCATCCATTGGCGCAGCGCAAAAAAATCAGCTTAGCGGATTTATGCGCCTACCCTGCGGTATTTCCCGGCAGCCATACCTTCACCCGCAAAATTGCTTTAGAACTGTTTGACCAAGCCGGCCTCACCCCCCATATCAGCATGAGCACCAACTATATGGAAACCATTAAAATGATGGTTTCAATTGGTTTGGCGTGGAGCGTACTCCCCCACAGTATGCTGGATGACTCAGTGGTGCGCTTACCCATTACCGACGCCAGCCTCAGTCGCGACCTAGGCTATATCGTGCACACCGAACGCACCCTCTCCAATGCCGCACAAGCTTTTATGCAGATGCTTAACACCACTGACTCCATCGATGACAAAGCACCTTAGCGACCTCAGCAACCCGCACTGCCAAGTATTGCTGTACACACAAAAACCACCCCAAAAGAGACAAGCACATATCTAACAAGCAACATCACCGCTCAACAAGCACTACGCTGTATCTGTGACAAGCGCAGCCATGGATGGCGTAGCGCCCGACTTGAGCCCGGAATAGGCTCGTGGAGGGAAAAACAGATACAGCGTAGTGCGCCATGCACGCACCTATTGAACAATTAACCACAGCTCGCTCGAACATAAACACGAGACCTGAGCAGCACACTTAGCCAACAACACAACCGTTCAATAAGCACTGCGCTGTATCTGTGACCAGCGCAGCCATAGATGGCGTAGCGCCCGAATTGAGCCCTGGATGGGCTCGTGGAGGGAAAAACAGATACAGCGCAGTGCGCCATGCACGCACCTATTGAACAATCAAACCGGCTGCTGCTTAAGATACTCAGTGTGCTGCAACTGCCCCACCGCAAAACCAAACAACCGATCAATCACATCACAGTCCGTCACTTTACGTAACTGATTGAACAACAGCTGCGCCTCAGGATAATTACGAATCAACATCGCCAGCCACTGCTTCAGACGCCCCGGCGCACTGCGCGGCAACTGAAACAAACGCACTTGCCGCCAAAACTCACGCAACATCGGCTGCAACTCTTGCCAAGTTTTGAGCTGGTAGTCGATACCATCACGCGCGCAGGCAATTTGCTTAGCCAGATCAGGGCGCGACACCAAACCACGTCCCAGCATCACATGATCCACACCACTGACTTCACGGCAGCGATACCAATCCTCCAGTGTCCAAATATCGCCATTGGCAAACACCGGAATACCCACCACATCTTGCACTTTCGCCACCCACTCCCAATGCGCCGGTGGTTTGTAGCCATCCACCTTAGTACGCGCATGCACAACGATTTGTGCCGAACCGCCCGCAGCTAAAGCACGCGCGCAATCCATCGCCCCATCAGGGCTGTCATAACCTAAACGCATCTTAGTAGTCAGTGGAACGCCCGCCGGCATACCCGCACGCACCGCCTCAACAATCTTAAATAACACCTCAGGCTCACGCAGCAAAATAGCGCCACCACACGAATTATTCACCGTTTTCGATGGGCAGCCAAAGTTCAGATCAATCACCGGCGCTCCCATCTCACAGGCTTTAGCAGCATTATCAGCCATGGCCTGCGGATCAGATCCAAGTAACTGCACCCGCAACGGCGTACCCGCAGGTGTCTGAGCATCCTGCGCTAATTCGGGCGCTAAACGATGGTAAGTACGACTCGGCAACAATTGATCCGTGATACGCACAAACTCAGTCACACACCAATCAATACCGCCCTGCTCGGTCAGCACATCACGCATAATATGATCGACCAAACCTTCCATCGGTGCTAAAGCAATTTGCACTATATTAAACTCACAAATAGACCCGCACTGGAATCAGCACAGGTAAAATAATGTCTTATCGGATTCAGTGTCGCCGCCGATATAGACGCTCACTAATAATAAGCCATGCAAAACAATACACCACCAAACAATCACTCTAACAGCGTCAAGTGCGCTGATTGTCAGATAATATAAGTTCTATTCAGGCAACATCACTGCGCCATAGCCTTGAATAAACTCAGGCGGCATACGCTTGGGTCGACCACTGGACAACTCAATGCACACAAAGGTGGTTTTTGCACGTAACAAAGTCAGATTATCCGACACACGCTTGAGCTGAAAATAACGATCCATTTTCAAACGCTGGTCAGAATGGGCGACCCAGGTCGCCATTTCTAAAGCTTCGCCCATATAAGCGCTGGCCAAATAATCAATCTCATGACGCAGTATCGCCATACCGCGATCCAAAGCTTGATACTCAGCCACACCTAGACCCAAATGCCGAGAATGCTGCCACGCGCACTCTTCCATCCACTGTACATACACAGCGTTATTAACATGATCCAACTCATCAATATCCGCAGCCGTGGCACACAATGGCAGCACAAAAGGTGCAGGATAATCCCAACTCATGTTAACGACTCCAAATGCCTCGCCATAGCGCAAGCTTCACGTGCCAGCTGCGTAATTTGATCCCAAGCTTGTGCCTGCACTAAGCTTGCTGGAGCGATCCAAGTGCCGCCACAACAGGCCACATTGGGCAAGCTTAAATAGCTGAGTAAATTATCGCGCGTCACACCGCCCGTGGGGCAAAAACTGATACCGGTAAAGGGGCCCTTGAAGCTATTGAGCATACGCACGCTCTCCTCACCATTAGCAGGAAATAGTTTTAATGAGCGATAACCGTACTCAACCGCCGATAAAACTTCCGAGGGTGTCATCACGCCGGGCAAGTAAGGCAGATCCGTCTCTTTCGCTGCTTGTGCCAAACGCTCAGTAAAACCTGGACTCACAGCAAACTGCGCGCCAGCCTCGATGGCTTGGGCAAACTGTTCAGTGTGAATCACGGTACCTGCACCCACAATTAAATCGGGCACTTCTTTGCGAATCACCTGCAAGGCCTCAAGTGCTTGCGGAGTACGCAAGGTCACTTCAACCACATTTAAACCACCTGCACACAAGGCCTGCGCCAGCCCGACCGCACGCTCGACATCATCAATCACCAGCACTGGAAGCACGGGATAGGCGCGGCGTAAGATTTTTTCCATTGTTAGCATGATTCAGTCCTCTATTAAAAAGCTGGCACCCTGGTCGGCAGGTCCAACCCAGCGACGCTGTGCAGCAAATAACTCTAAGCCATACCCTAGGGCATGATGGCGTGGCGCATGGGCATTACTGCGTAAAGCCAGTTGTTCTTGCGTCAGATGTAAGTGAAATAGATCCTGTCGCGCATCAATTTCAATCACATCGCCATCTTGCAAGCGACTGAGCACCCCTCCTTTAGACGCTTCAGGTGTAACATGAATCGCCGCCAACACCTTACCCGATGCACCTGACAAGCGGCCATCGGTCACCAGTGCAACCTTTTGTCCATTACTTTGCAGATTGGCCAACAGCGGCATGAGTTTATGCAGCTCAGGCATGCCATTGGCTGCTGGGCCTTGAAAGCGCAACACCAACACCAAGTCACCCACCAGGGTACCGGCATCGTAGGCTGCGAGCACCTGCGCCTCCGTATCAAACACTCGGGCTGGCGCTTTGATAGACCAAAAAGCCTCATGTACTGCTGAAGTTTTTACAATAGCACGGCCCAAGTTACCGGCTAATACATGTAAACCACTGTGGGTGGCAAAGGGGTCAGATATCTCGCGCAAAATGCTGCTGTTTTGCGTCGCACTGGGCACATCACGCCAGCGCAGTTGCTGCTCATGCAAATAGGGTTCGCGTGTATAGGCGTGTAAACCTTGGCCTGCAACAGTACTGACATCCTTATGCATCAAACCTGCATCGAGCAACTGTTTAAACAACCACGCCACGCCACCTGCTGCATGAAACTGATTCACATCGGCCACACCATTGGGATACACATGCGCAAGCAACGGCACCACCTGTGACAAGCCTGCCAGATCCTCCCACAGCAACTCATAACCTGCCGCTCGAGCAATGGCCGGCAGATGCAAGCTGTGGTTGGTTGAGCCGCCACTGGCCAGCAACGCTACAGCACCATTGACCAAGGCTTTAGCGTCCACTTGCAATGCTAACGGCAAGAAACGGCTACCATGCCGGCTGTTATCAACCAGTAAACGCGCCGCCTCATCGGTTATAGCGTGACGCAACTCAGACACCGGTGAAGCAAACGCACTGCCCGGCACATGCAAGCCCATCGCCTCCATCAGCATTTGATTGCTATTGGCCGTACCGTAAAAAGTACAGGTACCTGGCTCATGGTAAGCGGCCATCTCTGCGGCGAGCAGTTCATCGCGCGAGGCTAAGCCTGCAGCATAACGCTCACGCACTGCAGCTTTTTCAGGGTTGGATAAGCCTGAACTCATCGGCCCCGCCGGTACAAAAACGGCAGGCAAGTGACCAAAATTAAGCGCACCAATTAATAAGCCCGGCACAATTTTATCGCACACACCTAAATACAGCGCACCATCAAAGACGCCATGGCTCAAACCGATCGCCGTGGCTTGCGCAATCAAGTCTCGTGAAAACAGCGATAACTGCATACCCGGTGTGCCTTGAGTCACGCCATCGCACATGGCCGGCACACCCGCAGCAAACTGCGCACTGGCACCATAGCGGTATAGCGCGCTTTTCAATTGGTCGGGGTAGTCTTTCAGCGGCGCATGGGCAGACAACATATCGTTGTAACTGGAGATAATCGCCATGTGCGATGCCCCACCTTGGCGCATAATCAGCCGCTGCTCATCCGGCTGGGAAGCCATCACATGGGCTAGATTGGAACAACCATGGGCCGTGTTCACACCTTGGTCTACGGCTTGCAAAACGCGCTCTAAATACGCACTGCGCCGCAGCTTGGAGCGCTCTTCAATCTGCTGGGTAATTCGTGCAACAACGTCATGTAACATGCTGACTCCTTGACTCTCGTCGCGCACACCGATGCACGCAGTGATCAACTGCTCTAAGGTGCCCAATACACATGCACAGGTAAAGGTGCATTCCAGAGCAAATGATAAATGGGTAATGCTTGCGTGGTTGGATCATTGGCCAATACCCGATCCAACATCGCACGCTTACTTTGACCAAACACCAACACCGCCAGCCAACCGGTAGCGCATAGCATGGCCATATTCAGCGATAAGCGCACTTTAGGTTCATCCGGCGCTAAACCCACTAACGCGGCTGGCGCTTGATGCAATTGCAAGGCGGGGATCAGATCTGGCATCCCTGGGAACAGCGAGGCAATATGCCCGTCATCGCCCATACCTAAGAGGGTCGCAGCAAAAGGCTGCTGACTGTGAAGAGCGTGCGCCCAAGCGTCACAGGAGCCTTGCGCCGTATCAGCTAAGCGCGGATCAATCACAGTGGCTTGCGGCAAAGCGGTGCGCAACATTTGGGCATTACTGTAGGCGCTATCACCCGCAACCCAACGCTCATCGGTTGGGCTCAGGCTGATATTGTCCCAGGGTAGATTTAAGTGTTGCAGCTGCTTAAATAGATCGGCTGGGGTTTGACCGCCTGGCAGCAACAGGCGGATCTGCTGATCGGTCTGTTGCGCCTGCATAATGCAGGATGCCAACTGCTGTGCCAGCGCCTCGTTACATGCCTGCTGATTGGCAAACTGATGTAAAAGAGCCTGTGACATTGACACCTCCAAACGCGCTGGATCACAGCGCCATGTTATTTTTTACGCAGCGGTGCATGACCGTCATCACTGACGACAAAGGTACCTTCAGGTTGACGACGATTGGCCGGACGCTTCGCTGTTTTTTTAATATCTTTTTTTGCTGCATCTTTTTTTGCAACTTTTTTCTTTTTCACACCCGCGGCTTTACCCGAGGCTTTAACATTTTTCGGACCTTGATACGCGCCCTTAAGCTCTTTAATCACACGGCGCTCAAAGGTCTGCTTGAGGTAACGCTCAACGCTGGACATCAAGTTCCAATCATTGTGACAAATCAAACTGATGGCCAAACCCTCTTCACCGGCACGACCCGTACGACCAATGCGGTGCAAGTACTCATCACCCGAACGCGGCATATCAAAGTTAATCACCACATCAAGGCCATCAATATCCAGACCGCGCGCCGCCACATCAGTGGCCACGAGTACGCGTGATTTACCTTGACTGAAACGCTCCAGCGCACGTTTGCGATCTTTCTGATCTTTATCGCCGTGCAACACATAGGCATCAATGTCTTGAGCAATCAAACGCCCATATAATCGGTCAGCCTGCACACGGGTATTGGTAAAGACAATAGCTTTACGAAACGGCTCATTGCTCAGCAACCAATGCACTAAACGCTCTTTATGCGGCACATCATCGGCGGTAATAATTTGCTGACGAGTGCTTTCATTCATTTCTGCAACTTGGTTGACCATCAAGTGCAATGGATCGTTCAGCACTGAGTTGACCATTTCACGTAACGCATTACCGCCCGTAGTTGCTGAGAACAGCAAGGTTTGCTGACGATTAGCACACTCATCCACCAAGCGCTGCATATCTTCGGCAAAGCCCATATCCAACATACGGTCGGCTTCATCCAGTACCAGCACTTCAACTTGATCCAGCTTTAAGTGACCGGCATTGAGGTGTTCAATTAAACGCCCAGGCGTGGCAATTAAAATATCAGGGTCTTTGCGCAGTAAAGCGCCCTGTTCTTTAAAGTCCTCACCACCGGTAATCACCCCGGATTTAATAAAGGTGAACTGCGAGAAACGCTCAACTTCAGCTAAGGTTTGGCGCGCCAACTCACGAGTGGGCAGCAAGATTAACGAGCGAATCGCCACGCGCGGCTTGGCGCCGGCAATAAAACGGTTGAGTAGCGGCAACACAAAGGCCGCTGTTTTACCGCTACCGGTACGGGCAATCACACGTAAGTCACGACCTTCAAGCGCAGCCGGAATAGCCGCCGTTTGAACAGGCGTCGGCTCAGTGAAGTTCAATTCAGCCAGCGCTTTTAATACTCGTTCATGCAGGGCAAGTTCAGAAAACACGGTATACCTCAAAGATCATTGATCATAATAAATAACGCCCCTTGCACACGCTCAAGGCCAATAATTGTGCATTGTACTTCAGTTTAAGCCTCTAGATTGCTTGAGCAACACACGTAAGCTATCAAATATCACTAAAGTAACCGCCAGCCAGATCGGAACATAGGTGATCCACTGCCCTGACTCCACCGCTTCACCGATCCATAGCACACTAAACAGGAACAATAAAACTGGTTCAACGTAGCTTAAAATCCCCAGCAGACCCAAGGGCAAGAGGTGACTGGCCCCCAACATCGCAGCAAAAGCTAAGGTACTGAGCACGCCCAATCCCGGTAGCAAATACCACAAGTGCGCTGACTCACTAAAGACACCTGGCGGTGAAAAACTGATAATTAAATAAATTGCCACAGGCGACATCACCAGCATTTCTAAGAAGAAACCGGTAAAAGCATCAAAACCCATCCAGCGGCGCAGCATAAAATAAGGCGGATAACCCACAGCACAGATCACCGTCACCCAAGATAAGCCGCCCACACGCCATAACTCATACACCATACCCATCGTGGCCAATAGCACAGCAATGCGCTGCAAGGTGCGCAAGTGCTCGTTATAAAACACCCGCCCGGCCAGCACTAAGACCAGCGGCATCAAGAAGTAGCCTAAGGTTAAATCCAGCATATGCCCGGTTAAAGGTGCCCACACAAACATAAACCACTGCACAGCCATAAGCAGTGCAGTGACCACTAAAGCCAAGACCAATATCGGCTCATGCCTTAAGCGCGTCAAACTCTGTTTAAGTGCCGGCCAGCGCCCCACGGCCATCAATAAAATAAAAACGGCAGGTAATGACCATAAGATGCGCTGGGCAAACACTTGCACACCATCCAATGGCGCTAATAACAGCACATAAGCTGGAACAATAGTAAATACGCATGAAGCGAAAAACGACATCGCCACACCGCGGCCTGACAACTGCATACGGGTGCCTCTCATCATATTGAGTGATACAACTGACAGCACAGGCGTTGCTCACACTATTGAGCTGATAGCGCACAGATGCTGTA
>JAAZJF010000129.1 GCA_012800475.1 Gammaproteobacteria bacterium | reverse complement strand
TTGTTTGGTGATGCGGCGACTGCCACGTGGATGGGTGATGACCCGATTTGGGAGTTGGGCCCTGCACGTTTCGGTGGCGATGGTGGCGGTGCTGAGTATTTAGTGGTTAAAGATGGTCATTTCCATATGAATGGCCGCCAAGTGTTTAACTTTGCCAGCTTAAAAATTATTCCACATATGCAAGAAGTGCTCGATGAGTTGAGTATGAGCATGGATGATGTGGATGCGATTTGTTTACACCAAGGCAGTGGTGCAATTGTGGATGCCATTGCTAAGCGCTTGGGTGATAACGGCAGCAAAGTGATTAAAGATATGTTTGGTGCGGGCAACACCGTGTCGTCATCTATCCCTATGCTGCTTGAGCATTATGCGTTTAATGATGAGTGGCGCAATGCCTTATTGTCAGGTTTTGGTGTGGGATTATCCTGGGGGTCAGCACTGCTCGTGCGCCCTCAACGCTAAGTCGTATTAAACTGACGCGAGCCAGCCTTGCGTCAGTTGTTGTGAGTATCAAGCCGTTGTCCGCTTCTTTTCCTGCCACATAATCTATCTAAATATCACTTTAATTTCACGCTTCCTGCAATGGTTGAAGTGGCGTTTTTGTATCGGCGTTTTTCCAGAAGCAGTCTGTCAGGTATTAGGTTTACCAGAAGGAACGGTTGGGATCATGTTTGATTTTTTAACCACGGCCTGCAACGGTAAACCTTTGTATTATCAAGAAGCTTTTATTCCAATCAATGACTATCGATTGCGCTTAACAGCCAATTTAGAACCTTAAAGATGGGGTATAGGCCTGGGGTTATGCTGTAGCTTTCATCACATAGACCTATGAGTTTTAATGCAGCCAATCTGCATTGACCGCTTTGCTTATCCGGCTGCTCTTAGCTTGCTGCTATACTGTGTTTTTTAATTGTTTTGGTAAGATTTTATGAGCACACAGCCTGCTGGTGCATTGTTGCATCCGCGCAACCGTCATCAAGGACGTTATGACTTTGCCGCGTTAATTGCTGTTGAGCCGCGCTTAAAAGCTTTTATGATCACAAATCCATACGGCAAAGAAAGCATCGACTTTGCTAACCCAGCAGCAGTGCGTGTGTTTAATGCGGCGTTATTGAAGCAGCTCTACGGTATTCAAAACTGGCAAATTCCCGAGGGGTATTTGTGTCCTCCAGTGCCGGGGCGTGCCGATTATGTTCATGGTTTGGCGGACTTACTTGCCGGCGATGCGCAGGGTGTGATTCCGCGGGGTGCAAATTTTACGGTACTGGATGTTGGTACCGGTGCGAACTGTATTTATCCTTTACTGGGCCATCATGATTATGGCTGGCGTTTTATTGCCAGTGATATTGATCAGCAAGCCTTAAGCTCTGCTGCTGAGACGTTAGCGGCCAATGCTTTGACTCAGGTGATTGATCTGCGCTTACAGCGAGTTAAGTCAGCATTTTTTCACACTGTATTGCGTGAAGGCGAGCGCGTGATTTGTACTTTATGCAATCCGCCTTTCCATAGTAGTGCGGCGCAAGCGAGCAGCGGCAGTGAGCGTAAGTGGCGTAATTTAGGTAAGCAAGATCCGCAGCGTAAATTGCCCACGCTTAATTTTGGCGGCAAGAGTAATGAGTTGTGGTGCAAGGGCGGCGAGCTGACGTTTGTGCGCAGTATGATAAAAGAAAGCTGTGAATACGCTGAGCAGGTGCTGTGGTTCACCACTTTGGTGTCAAAATCTGCGCATATTCGTTTGTTGCAACGTGTATTAAAGCAGGTTGGGGCGGTGGATGTGCAGGTATGCACTATGGCGCAGGGGCAGAAGCAGAGTCGATTTTTGGCCTGGACTTTTCATACAGCTGAGCAACGACAGGCGTGGTTGGGTAGCGCTCAAAACTAACGAGTCGCGCATGTCGGGATTCGATGCTGATGCTGTTTCTTCATAAACCCGTCCAGGGCTTGATTCGGCGCTACGCCATCCATGGCTACGCTTACCGCATCAACATCGAATCCTCAGTGCATATTTGCATAGTTTGCAAATGTGTATTGTGTAGCGCGCAGCACGCCCAAAAAATGCTGAATGATTGATTAAATCCCTTGTGGGATTTCTTCGCTGCCCAGAGCTTCGAGCAGTTGTGGAATAAACTCCACAAAAGTCATCATCATTAAGATGAAGCTGGCATCAAACTGGCTTGCGGCATCATCGCCACCGTCTTCTTCAGCTTGATCCTGTAACAGATCTTCAAAGCGCAAACGTTTGATGGTCAATTTATCGTCGATTAAAAAGCTGAGCTTATCTTCCCAAGCTAAAGTCAGTT
>JAAZJF010000128.1 GCA_012800475.1 Gammaproteobacteria bacterium | reverse complement strand
TATTGAGATAACAATAGCACCCATGAAAAAAACTGTCTCAAAAAAGGTGGCTTTTGAGACAGTAAATGAGGTTTAGATGTACAGAAGACCCTTGCTGATAAGAAAACCTATTGCGATTGGCCTTTTTTAGCAGCGCTCTGCATAAACTGCGTCATACAATACGCCTCACACTCAGATTAAAGGCTGGCTTGCAAAACACGACGGCTAACGGCCAGATCAATATCTTGGTGCTCACCCAACTGTTTCATGCCGTGTTGCTCAAGCTGCTTGAGTACCGTTTCAACTGCGGCTTGCTCAAGGTCATACTCGTGCAGACGGGTTTTGACGCCCAGAGTTTCAAAAAATGCACGGGTTTTCTCAATCGCAGCATCGATACGTTGTTCATCATCACCTTCACGCAGATTCCACACACGCTCGGCGTATTGCAATAATTTCTCACGTTTAGCCACACGACGCTCTTGCATCATAGAAGGCAAAATAATCGCTAAGGTTTGCGCATGATCAAGACCGTATAAAGCAGTTAATTCATGACCAATTAAGTGGGTTGACCAATCTTGCGGCACACCGGCACCAATCAAACCGTTCAAGGCCATGGTCGCGACCCACATCAAGTTCGCGCGCACGTCATAATCATCCGGCTGGCTCAGCGCTAACGGGCCTTGCTCAACCAAAGTCAGCAGCAAACCTTCAGCAAAACGATCTTGCACGGGTGCATTCACGGGGTAGGTTAAATACTGCTCCATCACATGCACAAAAGCATCCACGATACCGTTGGCCACTTGGCGCTCAGGCAGTGTGAAGCTTTTAGCCGGATCTAAAATGGAGAATTTCGGGAACACCAAATTGCTATGGAAAGGTAATTTTGATTGCAAAGACTGGCGAGTAATCACGCTGCCGTTATTCATTTCTGAACCGGTCGCCGCCAAGGTCAATACCGTACCGATGGGTAACGCCGCTTGAATGTCGCGACCACCGCTGAGCAAAATATTCCACGGCTCATCTGTATAGGGCACGGCAGCGGCAACAAACTTAGCACCATCAATCACTGAGCCACCACCGACGGCGAGCAAGAAATCAATCTGCTGCTCGCGAGCCACCAGCACGGCTTCCATTAGTTTTTCATAGGTTGGGTTGGCTTCAACGCCACCAAACAAAATCACCTGACGCTCACCCAGTGCGGCTTTCACTTCATCTAGAGTGCCTGTGCGTTGCGCACTTTGCCCACCATAGAGCACCATGACTTTGGCAGCGGTCGGTACAAAACTGTCGAGCTGCGCGATAGCGCCTTGACCAAAGCTGATGTGGGTCGGATTGTAAAAATCAAAATTAAGCATATATCAGTGACTCCTGTTGAGCGGTCAGCCTCAGCAGCTGATTAGACCGGTCGTCTATTTTCTATTTAAAAACCGAGCTGCAATGGGCAGCTAGGCAATCATTCATTGAGTAAAACTTGACGCGTCATCTGCATCGCTTGCTCCATGGGCACGCTGGTGCGATGTAATTTGGCCAATAAGCTTGCGCCTAACCATAACTGATAGAGCATCACGGCCGTAGCCGTGGCATCAGTCACAACCAAGGAGCCATCCACCTGCCCTGCACGTATGCAATCGGCCAGCTGAGCAATCACCTGGTCTGTGCCATCACGCAAGGTCACACGCATCGCTTCAGATAAATCTGCTACCTCTGCGCTGAGCTTGACCACTAAACATTTTTGGTCATCACTGGCGCTGCTATTACACAACAACCACTGTTGCCAGTAGCCTAACAAACGCTGGGCTGCAGGTGTGCTTGAATCATTAAAACGCAGCTTTTGTGCGTCTAAATACGTAGCAAAATACGCCTCAAGTACCGCCTGGCCGTACAATTCTTTCGAGGCGAAGTAGTGATAAAACGAACCCTTAGGCACACCCGCCGTGCGCAGGATTTCATTTAAGCCCACACCAGAAAACCCTTTGGCAGCCATAATATGATGGCCGGTTTCGAGTAAATGCTGGCGGGTATCGGTATAAGTCGTTTTCATGGGTGCTAGATTAGCCAAGATTAGACCAGTCGTCTAGTTGGATATAAGTCGTGAGCGACTCGCTATAGCGCCATAGGCTCGCGCGTGACGAGTGGCGGTGTGAGTTGCTAGAGAAAGAGCACAAGCAAAGCAGATTCGTGCGTGGCACGCTGCATTAAATCTGCTTTTCCCCTCAACGAGACATCCTGTCTCGATTCGGGCGCTACGCCATCCATGGCTACGCTTGCCACAGATATAACGCAGCGTGCTTGGAATATGGGTGGTGTTGGCAGTGATTGTGGTTTTTGAACGGATCCAGATAGTCGATTAGCGTCTCTGCGAGGCGCGTAGCGACGTGGCAGTCCAGTGTTGCAGAACCTTGCTATGCCTGCAGCATTGACTGGCTCGCAAGGTGGATTGCATCGCTACGCTCGCAAATACGGCAGAATGTTACTCCGCAAATACCGCCTCAATGCTGTCCGCAAAGAGCACGCGCTCGGTCCAGAGATTAAGCTCGACGTCACTGGCTTGGAATAGGCGCTGTTCGTACTCGCGAGCCTGCTCGTTAAATTTGAGCTGTAACTGCTTATAAAGGGTTGCTGCACGACCTTGGCCAATGCCCTGCTCGATTCCTTGCTCGATGCCCTGCGCAATGCCTTGTCGCTCAATAATTGAAATGTAAGTCATGTGACTGTCCTCTTCGAGGTGTTCTAGTTGCTCATTGTAGTACGGGGTTAAGTCTTCGGGTAGTGCGACGATCCACTCTAAAAAGACCACCAATTGCACAACCTGTTCGCGGGGTAATTGCTTTTTAGCAGCCAGCCGGTAGTAGCCAATCAAGTTGTCGACGCGGTTTTTGCCGTCTTTAATCAGCTTAGCGGTGAGTTGTGCGGCGATCAGCAGGCCGAACGGATTATCGTGTTGCAGCAGTTGATCGGTTTTATCCTGCCAATCCAGCAGCTTCACCGTCTCAAACTGAAAACGAATGCTGCAGCCGGCAATGGTGTCGCTGTAATGGTTGGGTCTGAAACTGGGCTGAGTGTCAGTTAGCACCGCCAAGCTGATTACTGGTTTTTGATAGCGATCACGAATGCGGTAATAGTAGATAAACATGCGCTCGGCAAAGTCAGCTTCTGCTGCACCTTACACTTCGATGTGGATTAAAATCCATTTTTCAGTGCCGTTTAAAAAATGTACTTTGACCAGTTTGTCTGCATAACGCCGTGAGTTTTTCGCTTTGCG
>JAAZJF010000127.1 GCA_012800475.1 Gammaproteobacteria bacterium | reverse complement strand
CTGATTGATTTATACGGTCGCGCCCAAGCCAGCGATGCAGCGCGTCAATTGCAACTGGCTGAAACCTGGTTAAAACAAGCACCCAACAACGCTATTTTGCTGCGTGCTCTAGGTCGCTTAAGCTTGCGTAATCAGCTGTGGGGTAAAGCCCGTGACTACTTTGAAAGCAGTTTACGCCAACATCGCCAAGCCCATACCTGTGCCGAATTAGCGCGTTTGCTCAATCATCTCGGTGATACAAAGCGCAGCAATGAACTCTTTGCGGAAAGCTTTCAATTGCTAGAACAAGCACTGCCTGCCTTACCGCAACCGGCCACGCCAAGACAGACCACCACTTAAAGTGCACCACAGGCAGGTATGTCAGTCCCGTACCGATATACCTGCCTGTGCAACAGTCTCGCGCAAGCTGATTTGTCTCTAGCAACGGATGGCATCATTCTCGGAGTTTCTATGCAACGACCTGCGACTCGCACTGTATTTTTATTGGCTTTTGTAGCCGCCCTCGGCTTGATTGGCGCCGCACTCTATTTAGAGCATGTGGTTGGCTTAGAGCCTTGCCCTTTATGCCATGTACAACGCTTTGCGGTGGTGTTGTTTGCTGCGTTATGTTTGCTGGCGACCTTGCAAAATCCGCAAGTGCTAGGGCAACGTATCTATGCTGTTTTTATGCTATTGGCAGCGAGTTTGGGTATTGCCACGGCCAGCCGTCAAATTTGGCTGCAAGGTTTACCCGAAGATCAATTACCTTCGTGCTTACCGCCATTGGAATTTATGCTGGAGGCATTTCCGCTACAAGAGATCATCACAAAAATGCTGCACGGCACTGCAGATTGCGCGGCCGTAGACTGGACGTTACTGGGTTTAAATATTGCACAACTCAATGTCATGAGCTTTAGTGCGATGTTGCTGTTGAGTCTGTATGTGCTCTTGCGCAAACAACCAGGCACCACAACAGCCGGATAACAGATTAGCAACGCGCCATGCAAAGTTAAGCTGCTTTGCATGGCGCGTTCGCTGTTACTCTTTAAGCGGCACTAAACGCGGTGCAATCATGTTTTCTGGGCGTAAAATATCTGCCAACAAAGCATCATCCACCAACTGCTCTTCACGCACCAACTCAAGAACTCCACGACCGCTTTCCAAAGCCAGCTTGGCAATACGCGTGGCGTTGTCATAACCAATGTATGGGTTCAGTGCAGTAATCAAGCCAATCGAATGCTCCATCAAGCTACGGCAGCGTTCTTCGTTGGCCGTAATACCTTCGATGCAATGCTCACGTAACATATCCATGGCACGGCGCAGCAAACGAATCGAATCAAACATCTTCCAAGCAATTAAAGGCTCCATCACGTTCAGCTGCAACTGCCCTGCTTCGGCCGCCAAGGTCAACGACAAATCGTTACCAATCACTTCATAAGCCACTTGACTGACCGCTTCTGGGATCACTGGATTGACCTTACCCGGCATAATTGAACTGCCTGGCTGACGTGCGGGTAAGTTGATTTCGTTAATGCCGGTGCGTGGACCACTGGACAACAAACGCAAGTCATTACAAATCTTAGAGAGCTTCACCGCCGTGCGCTTGAGCATGCCGGAGAATAAGACAAACGAGCCCATATCGGACGTCGCTTCAATCAAATCAGGCGCCGCTTTGATAGGGTAACCACAAATCACACTCAGACGTTCAACAGCAATACCTTGGTAACGTGGGTCAGCATTAATACCAGTACCAATGGCCGTACCACCTAAGTTCACCGGTGAGAATAAATCATTGGCTAACAGGCGCAGACGGTTTAAATCTTCGTTGAGGTTGGCAGCAAAGGCTTTAAACTCTTGGCCCAAAGTCATCGGCACGGCATCTTGTAATTGAGTGCGGCCCATTTTTAACACATGGGAAAACTCCTCACCCTTATCAGCAAATGCACCAATCAAGCCTTCTAAACTGACCAGCAAATCATTTTGGCCTAACAATAAACCCACACGAATCGCGGTTGGGTAGGCATCATTCGTGGATTGCGCCATATTGACGTCGTTATTGGGGTGTAAAAAGCTATAGTCGCCTTTTTCTTTACCCATGGTTTCTAGTGCCAAGTTCGCAATCACTTCGTTGGCATTCATATTGGTTGAAGTGCCTGCACCGCCTTGGATCATATCAACGATAAACTGATCGTGATGCTTGCCTTCAACGAGCTGAGCGCAGGCCGCAGTGATGGCGGTGTGCTTGACGTCACTGAGGTAACCCAACTGATGGTTGGCATCCGCTGCAGCTTGCTTAACCATGGCTAAGGCTTTAACAAAATTAGGATAATGCGAGAGCGGCACACCCGACAAATGAAAGTTATGCATAGCCCGAAGCGTTTGAATACCGTAATACGCCTCTTTGGGGACCGGCAAAGAACCTAGTAAATCATGCTCAGAACGAAACGCTGTTGCCGTCATAGCTCTTACTCTCCTACTAATTTAATTGTTATATCGTATTAAAGGCGCAGATTTTAGGCTTTTACTGCGTTTAAAGCGACCTTGTATTCACGTATCACGCAGCGCAATGACTACGCTCAACTGTGGATAACTCTGTGGGCAATCTGTGTAGTATTTTTATACGCCGCTGTGATTTCAGCTCAATAGCTGCATAATCGCTGATTTATCACCTGTTTAATCAACCCACAGTGCATTAGCCACCTTAATGGCTAAGTTATACAACTGTGGGTAACTTTTAGCATAGGTCGTTTAAACGGTGTTTTAGTTTGAAGATTTTTCCTCATCGTCGTCCAGATCAATCTCGGCAATACTGCGTAAACGTGCCACGACTTGAGCATTAATGGAGTCTTCTGGGAAATTATTATCAGCGTCAGCACTGCCCGCTTCAACACCGCTGAGCACATACAAAGCTTCATCTACATGATTCACCGCATAAATATGAAACTGACCCTCGCGCACTGCAGCCACCACAGCTTCATCTAGCAGTAAGTTCACCGTGTTGGAATGCGGAATAATCACCCCTTGCTCACCGGTTAAACCGCGCACCTGACATAAGCGGAAAAACCCTTCGATTTTCTCGTTTACACCACCAACAGCCTGCACTTCACCAAACTGATTAATGGATCCAGTAATCGCAAAGGACTGCTTGAGCGGCGTGCGCGACAAGGCTGAAATCAGCGCACAGACTTCACCCAGTGAGGCACTGTCACCGTCCACATAACCATAGGACTGCTCTAAAGCAATACTGGCGGAAATGGCCAATGGAAACTCTTGCGCGTAACGGCTGCCTAAATAGCCGGTCAGAATCATCACGCCTTTAGAGTGAATCGACTGTCCCAAACTGACTTCACGCTCAATATCGACAATGCCACTGCCACCTGGATACACCGATGCTGAAATGCGCGCTGGCACGCCAAAGGTGCTATCGCCCACCGCCAGTACCGTTAAGCCATTGCATTTGCCGACCGCTGCGCCTTGAGTATCAATCAAAATCACCCCAGAGAGCATGTCATCCATAATCCGCGTGGACACTCGCCCTGTACGCGTGACACGCGCAACGATGGCCGACTCAATATGCTCAGCATCGGTCACAGTCGCAGCGCTACT
>JAAZJF010000018.1 GCA_012800475.1 Gammaproteobacteria bacterium | reverse complement strand
TCAGTGCTGACTCAACCAATACGTCTTTGATACCGGCAGCATCGGTCTGGCCGATCATGGTGCTGGCATCAATTTGGATTTCAAAGTGCAAACCGTTATTTTTCAATAAAACTACAGTCGGCGCTGCCGCATCACCTTGGAAACCAACCAATTGCGCATCATCATTGAGGCCAGTATTGCTGCCGCCCTTAAGGCTGACAACCAACTTGCCATCTTCGATGCGGTAACCCGTGGCATCCACGTGCGAACCTGCAGCCAGTGGTGCAGACGTGTCTAAGAAAGCACGTGCATAAGCAATCACTTTATCGCCACGTACTTTGTTGTAGCCCTGACCTTTCTCTGCGCCGTCTTCTTCACTGATCGCATCAGTGCCGTATAGAGCGTCATACAAAGAACCCCAACGTGCGTTAGCAGCGTTAAGAGCAAAACGTGCGTTTGTTACAGGTACCACCAACTGTGGACCTGCCATACGAGCAATTTCGTCGTCAACATTTTGTGTGCTGGCTTGAAAGTCTGCTGCTTCTGGCAGCAAATATCCAATCTCTTGCAGAAATGCTTTATAGGCTACTGCGTCATGAGCTTGGCCCTTACGTGCAAGGTGCCACTCATCAATTTGTGCTTGTAAGGCATCACGTTTTTCTAGCAGGGCACGGTTTTTCGGTGCAAGATCTTTTAACACCTGAGTTGCACCTTTCCAGAACTGCTCTGCAGTTAGGCCGGTACCTGGGATAGCTTGGGTGTTAACGAAATCGTATAAAACCTTGGCGACTTGCAAGCCACCGACTTGAACGCGATCAGTCATTATTGCCTCACTCTGCTTGAAAAAGCCTCAAATAAAAACAGCCATTTGGCCATGTAGTGCATAAATATAAATACTACATGAATATTTGAAAAAAAGCAGAGGGAAATATGCCAAGCACTGAAGGCTAACACTTTTTGACAAGCAAAAAAAACTCCGAACCTCATTTGGGGGAGAGAGGTTCGGAGTCTAAATCCGAGTTGCTAGGGGACACTCGGATATCTGCCAACATACAACACATCAAGGATCTAGGAGTGTGAGTAACAACATCCTTAACCATTCATATACTCTGACTGCGCCCTAGCGCGAAGAGTTCCTTGGGGTGCTGAAAAAGTTTTTAGTGAGCTTGATCCCAGTTATCGCCTACGCCCGTTTCAACAATTAAAGGCACATCTAAAGCAGCACCCGCACTCATTAAAGGCAGCAAGCCGTCACGTACAGCGTCCACTTGATCCTCACGCACTTCGAGAACCAATTCATCATGCACCTGCAAGATCACCTTGGCATCCAGTCCTGCAGTGGCCAGCCACTGATCCACAGTAATCATCGCGCGCTTAATAATATCCGCGGCACTGCCCTGCATCGGCGCGTTAATGGCGGTGCGCTCAGCACCTTTACGCACGGCTGCATTTTTCGCATGGATGTCAGGTAAATATAAACGACGACCAAAGATCGTCTCCACATACCCCTGCTCACTGGCTTGAGCACGAGTGCGCTCCATGTAATCCAAGACGCCAGGATAACGGGCAAAATAGCGATCCATATATATTTTCGCTTGACCACGGTCGCAACCAATTTGCTTGGCTAAACCATGGGCACTCATGCCATAAATCAAACCAAAGTTAATGGCTTTAGCACTGCGGCGCTGATCACTGGTGACCTCTTCTAATGGCACACCAAAAACTTCTGAAGCTGTAGCTTTATGCACATCGCGGTTGTGACTAAAGGCATCCAGTAAACCTGGGTCTTGCGCTAAATGCGCCATAATCCGCAGTTCAATTTGCGAGTAATCCGCCGCTAATAATTTATAGCCTTGCGGTGCAATAAAGGCTTGGCGAATACGTCGACCTTCAGCGGTGCGAATGGGAATGTTTTGTAAGTTTGGATCACTGGAAGATAAGCGCCCTGTTGCCGTCACCGCTTGGTGGTAACTGGTGTGAATACGCCCTGTCAGCGGATTGATTTGCTCAGGCAAGCGATCAGTATAGGTGCTTTTGAGTTTGCTCAAACTGCGGTACTGCATCAACAATACCGGCAACTCATGCCCTTGCTCGGCCAGCTCAGACAACACCGCCTCAGCAGTGCTGGGCTGACCTTTGGCCGTTTTGGACAATACAGGTAAACCGAGCTTTTCATACAACACCACACCCAATTGCTTGGGCGAAGCTAAGTTAAACTCTTCACCAGCAATGGCATAGGTTTGCCGCTCTAACTCAGTGAGTTTGGCGGCTATTTCTAAGCTTTGCACACCCAATAAGTGCGCATCCACCAAAGCACCACACCGCTCAATACGCGCCAAGACGGGCATCAACGGTATTTCAATATTATCCAACACCTCACGCAGCGGCGGGATGGCCTGCAACTCTTTAATCAAGTGATTGTGTAAGCACAAGGTGATCTCAGCATCTTCTGCGGCATAGGGGCCGGCAATGGCGAGATCAATTTGATCAAAGGTCAACTGTTTAGCGCCTTTACCTGCAACATCCTCAAAGCGAATGGTGCTGCGGTTTAAATAACGCTGCGCCAAGTCATCCATATTATGGCGTGTCACTGTGGAGTTGAGCACATAGGATTCAAGCATGGTATCGAAACGCACACCTTGCACAGCAATATCGTAACGCGCCAACACATTGATATCGTACTTACCGTTTTGGCACACTTTGGTAATCGCCGGATCTTCCAACAAAGGCCGTAACGCATCCAGTACATAGTGCTGATCCAGCTGCTTGGGCACGCCCATATAGCTGTGCGCCAGCGGTACATAAGCGCCTTCGCCCTCAGTGACGGCAAAGGAGATACCCACTAACTGCGCTTGTTGCGCATCGATACTGGTGGTTTCAGTATCAAACGCAAACACAGTCGCGCCGCTTAAACGCTGCACCCACTGGTTAAAATCGTCTTCAGTGAGCAGGGTGTGAAATAGAGCTGGCGGTGCAGATTCAGCTGCGCCACTTTCATCTAAGGTGGCGGGCTCAGCAAACAAGTCATTTTCTGTTGGATGGGCTGCTTGAGCTTTGGCTTTAGACGCCACTGCCGGCTTAGCACTGCGTCGATGGATTTCATTTTGCCAAGTTTTAAACTCTAAACGCTCATACAACTCCAGCAAAACATCATCTTGCGGTGGCTGCATCTGCATGTCGTCAATATTGAGTTCAAGCTCAACATCCAGCTTAATAGTGGCTAACTCACGCGATAAATACGCCATATCACGGTGCTCGAGTAATTTCGCACCCAAAGTTTTTGCGCCACGAATGGATAAGCTGGCCACTTGATCGATGTTGTTATAAATGGCGTCCATATCGCCCAGACCAACCAGCAAGCCCAATGCGGTTTTTTCACCGACACCGGGTACACCTGGAATATTGTCCGATTTATCACCCATCAAGGCTAAGTAATCAATAATCAATTCTGGGCCAATACCAAACTTCTCTACGACACCGTCGCTGTCGAGTTTGGTGTTGTACATGGTGTTAACCAAACTCACATGATCATTAACCAATTGCGCCATATCTTTATCGCCGGTCGAGATCACCACTGGGCGCTCAGCTAAAGTGCTGCTATAGGCTAAGGTGCCAATCACATCATCGGCTTCAACACCTTCCACGCATAAAAACGGAAAGCCTAAGGCTTTAACGCAGTCGTGTAAGGGCTCAATCTGTACTCGCAAATCATCCGGCATCGGTGGGCGCTGTGCTTTATATTCAACAAACAGCTCATCACGAAAGGTCGGCCCCTTCGCATCAAAAATTACCGTAATCACGCTATCCGGATACTGCTTACGCAAGCTGCGTAGCATATTTAGCACACCCTTCACCGCACCGGTGGGCAAGCCTGCCGAGGTCATCAGCGGGGGTAAGGCATGGAACGCACGATAGAGATACGATGAGCCGTCAACCAAAACTAAAGGAGCTTGAGACATGCGAATAATCAACCTTAACTAAAACCACGAAATAGATAATAGGATACAGGCAAACACCCACAGCACCCAATCGACAGCAAGCACTGCCTGCTAAAAACCTGCAATCTTTGTTAGCATGGTGCATCAATAGACGCTGCATCTGAACTGCATACCTACGGCGAGTCAGCTCTGCACAGCATTTTTTGGACGGTGTGAAGCGCTCAGTACGCGCCGATGCACTGCCCACCTCAATTTAGGAGTGTGTTATGAGTGATAAATTAAGCAGCGATGCCCTGCAGGCGTTAAAAATTGCCTTTAGCTATATGCCCAATGCTATTGAAGTCACCAAATATGAATACGGTGACCATTACCAAGTGGTGCTTGAGCATATTGAAACAGTCAAAGAAATGTTACTGCTCAATGATGTCGATCCAGAAGAAGTGCAAGGTGAGATCAACCCCGAACACACACCCAACTCGTCCTACTAAGCCAAAGCAGCAGTTACTGCGCAGCATAAGGCATTCGCAGAAATATTTATTGCACGCCAGCAATCAACACCAAGCTTCAACAAGCACTGCGCGGTTGTTGTGACCAGCGTAGCCATGGATGGCGAAGCGCCCGCATCGAACCCCGGACGGGTTCGTTAAGGGAAAATAACAACTGCGCAGTGCGCCACACGCAAAAGTTAAGCAACACCAACCAACTAGCACCTCACCACGCACAAATGCTCAGCAAGCACATCAACTACTTAGCAGCCGACCCCGTAATCTCCGCCAACTTCTCTGCACTCAACGTACCTGTATCAAACTGCGCTTGTGCAATCCACTCATAGGCACGCTGATTGAGTGCCGCAATGGCGCGCGGACCTTCGCCTTCAACATACATCGCAGGACCAATCACCACATCAATCACACCAGGATTTTTACCCCAACCTGCTTTAGGCCAGAACATGCCAGCATTGTGTGAGATCGGCAAAACAGGTAAACCAGCATTGACTGCTAAAGCCGTACCGCCACGAGAAAACTTACCTAATTCACCCGCCGGCATACGCGTGCCTTCAGGGAAGATCAGCACCCAGCAGTTTTGCTCTAAGCGATCAGCACCTTGGCTGGCCAGCTGTTTTAATGCTTGTTTGGGATTATCACGATTAATCGCAATGGGCTTGAGCATCGCCATCGCCCAGCCAAAAAATGGCACGCGCAACAGCTCTTTTTTTAATACTTGGCTCAGCGGCTGAAAATACGCCGAAAGGAAAAACGTCTCCCAAGTGCTCTGATGATTAGACAGAATCACACAGCGCTGACTGGGAATATTTTCGATACCAGTAACGCGGTAATCAATACCGAGTAAATATTTCGCCAACCCAACACCAAAGCGGCACCAGTACACATTAATAAAGCGATAGCGCACTGGAAAGGACAAAAAGGGTGCGACAAACAAGCTGATTACACACCAAATAAACGCACTTAAGCTCAGTAGCACATAAAAAGTGACTATTCTTAATCCGTAGAAAACGCCCATACTCTTTAGCCTTTAGCGTAGTAAATGATCAGCAATTGCTGAAAGATCGGCAAATATTAACGTGTTGTCAGGCAACTGTTGCGCGCGCGTCTGCTCGCCTTTGCCTGTGCAGACTAAAACCGGTTGCGCATTGATCGCTGCAGCCGCTTGTAGGTCACGCAGGCTGTCACCGACAAACCAGACATCATCCAGTGATGTTTGGTAATGCACAGCCACTTGCTCAAGCAAGCCTGGCAGGGGTTTACGGCAGGTACAGCCATCATCAGGGCCATGCGGGCAATAGGTGATTAAGCCCAAGTGGCCACCGCGCTGCTGCACTGCATCGCGCAACACTTGATGCATGGATTCTAAAGTGGGCACGCTGTAATAGCCGCGCGCCAAACCGGATTGGTTAGTCGCTATGGCCACCGTCCAACCAGCACGACTTAAGCGTGCAATAGCATCGAGCGCGCCGGGTAATGGAATCCACTCAGCCACGCTTTTAATAAAATCATCTGAATCGTAATTAATCACGCCATCGCGATCGAGCACTATGAGTTTCATATGTGATCCTTCAAACCCCTGCCGACATAGCACATGTCAGCGAGGGGTCTTGCAGTGGATTAATCCAGTACAGAAATATCTGCAACACCTAAGAACAAACCACGCAAATGCGCGAGCAAAGCATGTCGATTCGCACGCACATCAGCATCATCGGCATTCACCATCACTGCAACAAAAAACGCATCCACTGGCTCATGCAAACTGGCCAAGCGCGTTAAAATGTCAGTGTACTGACGGTTAGCCGCTAACGGCGTGACGGCTTGCTGCGCCTGCTTCAAAGCGGCATAGAGTGCGAACTCTGACGGGCTATCAAAATAACGCGCCTGCACGGCTTCAGCTTGGCTGTAACCGTCTTTACCTAAAAGGTTGGAGACACGCTTGTTCACCGCGGCCAAAGCTTGGGCTTCAGGTAATGCACGGAAAGCCTGCACCGCCTGCACACGCTGATCAAAGTCCAGCGGTGACATCGGGTGCACGGCACGCACCGCTTGATAAACCGCCACATCAATACCGGCATCTTCATAACGCGCGCGTAGACGGTCAAAAATAAAGTCTTGCACCTTTTCAGCCAGGCCTTGGCTGTCGATCTTATCGGCAAACTGGGCAATGGCTTTGCTGACCAATTCAGCTAAATCCACATCCAACTGCTTTTCAATCAATACACGCAAGATACCCAGCGCCGCACGGCGTAATGCGTAAGGGTCTTTACTGCCCGTAGGCAACATACCGATACCAAAAATACCCACTAAGGTATCCAGCTTATCGGCAACGGCAACCGCCGCACCGGTTAGGGTTGTCGGCAGTTCAGCGCCCGCGCCACGTGGCATATATTGCTCGTTGAGTGCGATAGCGATATCGCCTTCTTCGCCATCGTTTTGCGCATAATACAAACCCGCAATACCCTGCATCTCAGGGAACTCACCAACCATTTCCGTCGCTAAGTCACACTTGGATAACAGACCTGCACGCGCGGCATGCGCTGCGTTACCGCCAATCTTTTCAGCAATAAAACCAGCCAGCTTCGACACGCGCATGGCTTTATCGTAAACACTGCCCAATTGCGCTTGGAACACCACGTGTTTTAGACGCTCATTAAAAGCTTCTAAAGGCTGCTTTTGGTCTTGTAAGTAGAAGAACTCAGCATCAGTTAAGCGTGGGCGTACCACTTTTTCATTACCTGAAACCACTTGCGCAGGATCTTTACTTTCGATATTGGCCACAGTAATAAAGCGCGGCAATAGTGCACCATTGCTATCTAACAAGCAGAAGTACTTCTGATTATCTTGCATGGTAATAATCAAAGCTTCTTGCGGCACATCTAAGAAATGCTCTTCAAAGGAGCAGACTAAAGGCACGGGCCATTCAACTAAAGCGGTCACTTCATCCAATAAGGATGCAGGCATAATCGCGGTGCCTTGTTGCTCGGCAGCCAGCTCATGAATGCGTTTTTCAATCAGCGTACGACGCTCAGCAAAGTCGACTAAGACATAGGCTTGGCGTAACGCCTCAACGTAATCACCGGGCTGATTGAGGACAACATCCCTATTGTGATGGAAACGGTGACCGCGCGAAACGCGACCTGCGGTTTGCGCCAAAATGGTGCAATCAACAACGTCATCACCAAACAGCATCACCAGCCATTGGGTCGGGCGCACAAATTCTTCTTTACACGCACCCCAACGCATGCGCTTGGGCACAGGTAAGGTACTCAAGGACTCTTCGACGATGTCTGGCAACAAACTGAGGGTGGCTTGGCCTGGAATATGCTGTTCAAAACGTAATTTGGCGCCACTGCGGTCAATCTCACTGATATCTACACCGCACTTACGCGCAAAACCTAAAGCGGCTTTAGTCGGCTCGCCGCTGTCATCAAATGCTGCTTGGACTGGCGGGCCATCCAAGGCTTGGCTGCGATCATCTTGACGTTCTGCCAATTGGCCGATCCACACTGCTAAACGACGTGGGGCCGCATAGACTTTCACTTGGCCATGGCTTAAGCCTGCGGCTTTCAGGCCCCTAGTGATACCGTCACGAAAGGCATTTGCTAAAGTGTTCAGCGCTTTAGGTGGTAACTCTTCGGTACCCAGCTCAACTAAAAAGTCACGTGCACTCATTGTTCAATCTCCAGCTTAGCCAACACTTCATCACGCAATTCATCGGATGCCATAGGGAAACCGAGTTTCGCCCGCGCTTCTAAATAACTTTGCGCTACGGCACGCGCTAAGGTGCGCACGCGTAAAATATAGCGCTGACGCTCAGTCACAGAAATGGCGCGGCGGGCATCGAGCAAGTTAAAGGTATGCGAAGCTTTTAAGACCATTTCATAACTGGGCAACGGCAAGTTGAGCAAGCTTAAGCGGCTGGCTTCACTTTCGTAAAAGTCAAACAGCTCAAACATTTTTTCAACGTTGGCATGCTCAAAGTTATAGGTTGATTGCTCCACTTCGTTCTGGTGGAACACATCACCGTAGGTCACTTTACCAAAGGGGCCGTCGGTCCAAACCAAGTCATACACCGAGTCCACGCCTTGGATATACATGGCTAAACGCTCAAGACCGTAGGTGATTTCACCGGTCACGGGGTAGCACTCAATGCCACCCACTTGCTGGAAGTAAGTGAACTGCGTCACTTCCATACCGTTGAGCCAAACTTCCCAGCCTAAACCCCAAGCACCTAAAGTCGGTGATTCCCAGTTGTCTTCGACAAAACGGATATCGTGCACCAAAGGATCAACGCCAATATGGCGTAATGATTCCAAGTACAGCTCCTGAATATTGTCGGGGTTGGGTTTAAGCACCACTTGGAACTGATAATAATGCTGCAAGCGGTTGGGGTTATTACCATAACGGCCATCAGTTGGACGGCGTGAAGGCTGCACATAGGCGGCGTTCCAGGTTTCTGGGCCTAGAGCACGCAAAAAAGTTGCGGTATGGAAGGTGCCAGCACCCATTTCCATATCGTAGGGTTGCAATACCACACAGCCCTGCTCAGCCCAAAAGCTCTGCAAGGCGAGAATCAGATCTTGGAAGGTACGCACGGCGG
>JAAZJF010000126.1 GCA_012800475.1 Gammaproteobacteria bacterium | reverse complement strand
TCCAGAGTGGGCATTAAAATACGTTTTTCAGGGTTGAGAATTTTTGCAGTCTCACCCATAAAGCGCACACCAGCAACCACTAGTGTTTGCGCGCTATGCTCACTACCAAAGCGTGCCATTTCTAGCGAGTCAGCGACACAACCGCCACTTTTCTCAGCCAGTTCTTGAATAACGGGATCACAATAATAGTGCGCGACTAAAACAGCATCTTGCGCTTTCAGCTCAGCAATAATACGTTCAGAGTAATGTGCTTCTTGCTCAGGCGTAAGCTCTTCAACCTGCTTCGCCGCCAAGTGTGCTTGAACTAAAATACGTTCAGATATTTGCGTCATTGATGCCAGTCCTCACAGCGCACACGGGCGCAATGTTAACAAGTGTATTTCTTATTAATTTAAAAAAGATACAACACAGTACTGACAATAAAATGCCGCCAACAGAAAAGTTGGTGGGTCGTGTGGGATTCGAACCTACGACCAATTGGTTAAAAGCCAACTGCTCTACCACTGAGCTAACGACCCGGAAGGGGTGCGAATAATACGGGTTTTTCAGCTCAGATCAAGCATAAATTTTATATATGTCAAAAATACCGTGTTGGATCAGTTATATCTGCGTTTAAAAAACCTTGTTTACGCAATTGACAGCTGTCACAGACACCGCACGCACGCCCCTCATTATCAGCCTGATAACAAGAAACAGTCAGTGCATAATCTACCCCGAGCTGTGTTCCGAGCTGAATGATATCAGCCTTACTCAGACTTTGCAGTGGTGCTTGAATACGAAAAGCGCGTCCCTGCACACCTTCACGCGTTGCTAAATTGGCCACACGCTCAAATGCTTCAATAAATGCCATTCGGCAATCAGGGTAACCGGAGTAATCCACATCATTGACTCCGATAAAAATATCATAGGCCTGCAACACCTCAGCCCAGCCTAAAGCTAAGGACAAAAACACGGTGTTACGCGCTGGCACATAAGTCACAGGAATATCAGTTCCCGTACTGGCCACAGGCACATCCATAGCCGTATCAGTTAACGCTGAGCCGCCAATGCCATCTAAGTTGATGCCTATCACTTTGTGTTCAACGGCACCTAACGTCTTGGAGATCAGTGCCGACGCATCCAGCTCACTGCGGTGGCGCTGACCATAGTCAAAACTCATGGTGTAGCATTCGTAGCCTTGCGCACGTGCGCAGGCCAGTACAGTGGCAGAATCTAAGCCACCAGATAACAAAATAACTGCGCGTTTGTGGGTCATAACATCTCTCATCAAGCAAATTACAATGGGCGGGCAGCAACGCTGCAATCAGGACGGTCTAGCGATTAACGCCCAGGCTCGTCATTCCAGAGCACTTTATGCAGCTGCAACTGAAAGCGCACGGCTAAGTTATCGGCCACAACCCAGTCCGCCAGTTCACATGGACTGAGCTGGCCTTGACTCGGCGAAAACAGCACATCATCCACCCGTGCATCGAGCCTATACTGCAGAAGCTTAGTCACCGCCCAATCATAATCAGCGCGACTGCAGAGGACAAACTTGACCTGATCCTGTGCTTTGAGTAACTCAATATTGTCATACAGATTGCGATGCGACTCTAAAGAGTCCGGGGTTTTTAGATCCAGCACGATATGTACACGCGGATCAACCTCGGCGATATCCATTGCCCCACTGGTTTCAAGCGACACTTCATAGCCTGCATCACACAACTGCGTGAGCAAAGGTAATGCATTGGGCTGAGCCAGCGGCTCGCCGCCCGTTACGCAAATGTAACGGGGCTTATACTCAGCCACTTGAGCCAGAATGCTTTCAAGAGAATGGATCTGCCCACCGGTAAAGGCATAAGCGCTGTCGCAATATTGACAGCGCAACGGACAGCCCGTGAGACGTACAAAAACGGTGGGTAAACCTGCAGTGCGTGTTTCGCCCTGCAATGAGTAAAAAATCTCAGTGATACGTAAAGTATTTTGCATAATATGTGCGCCGGGCGCGACAGCAAAACAGGCCGTCCGCCTCCGTTGCTGAATGAGGCACTGCACAGCACGGCCCCGCGTTGAACGCGAGCGTGCTGATTATCGCAGTGTATTAGAGCTTTCTTAAATCTTGCTGAGCCAGTTGTGCAGCTGAGCTATTGGGATGCTTGGCCACAACTTCTTGCATAATACCGCGCGCTTTATCCGCGTTGCCTAAACGACGCTCAACATCCGCCAGCTTATACAAAGAATCAGGGACTTTATTATGCTCGGGATAATTGTGACTGACTAAAGCAAAGGCTTTGCCTGCTGCTTGTAGGTCACCTTCAACCAAATGCACTTCACCTAACCAGTACTGCGCATTGCCAGCATATTGGCTGTCAGGGTACTTACGCAAAAAAGCGCTAAAGGCTTGCAACGCTTTAGGAAAATCGCGTTGTTTAATTAAATCGAAAGACGCCTCGTAAAACAGCTTTTCTTTCTCAGGGTCAGCTTCGCTAGCACCTTCTGTGCTGGCCTTAGCTTGTGTAGCAGATGTGTCAGACGCTGTGGATGAGTTTGCGGCTTGCCCGCGCGCGCCATCCTGTAAGCGGCTGTCTAATGTTTGGTAACGCTCAAGATTTTCTTGGCGTAAGGTACGTAACTCATGTTGCTGTTCTTCAAGCATACCGCGCAGAGTAGAGATTTCATCTTGCATCTGCTGCAGTTGCATAAACACCTGCCCTTGGGCTGAAAGTGGCGCCGAAGCACCACCTCCAGTTGCAGTCCCGCTCATACCCTGATTTGCGCCAGCTAACATAGGATTATGTCCTGAGCCATCAGTGACTGGAATCGCAGCCACTGCCAACGTGGGCAGGCTGAGGGCCAAAGCTATCAAGGTTGAGCGGATCATGTTTTTTACCTATTACTTACGCAGTTCAACGCGACGGTTTTGTGACCAAGCGCTGTCGTCATGGCCTAGAACGTTTGGACGCTCTTCGCCGTAGGATACAGGCTCAAGTTGTGCAGGTGAAACACCTTGCAGAACTAAGTAACGCTGTACAGCTTTTGCACGACGCTCACCCAGAGCCATGTTGTATTCGCGAGTACCGCGCTCATCAGCGTGGCCTTCTAATACAACACGCGCACCGTTTGACTGTAAGTCACGTGCGTGTACATCCAATGCGCGCATCGCTTCGTGCTTCAAATCTGAACTATCAAATTCAAAGTAGAAAGTTGTCATTGAACGCAGTGCTGCTTCTTCACTGTTACGATCGCTATCGTAACCACTATCAATTACACCAGTGTTTGCGCCGTAACCCGCATTCGGATCAATTGCACCTTCACCGCTAGCGTCACCACCTTTTGAAGAACAACCAACGGCAACAGCTAATGCCACTGAAAGTGCAGCAAACTTACCGAATTTAAGCATTTCCATTTTACAAGCTCCAAAAAAACAGCATATTGAGTTTAGTTAACAGATAACCCATCATCAGTTTAGGTAAGGGGACCATGAAGGCTCTCTGACTTCGCCTTGTATGCTAGGTAGTGGGAGCCGCACCCGCCCATTAATAGATGCAAGCATCAGGACACCCCTGCCCTGTTGGTGGGTGGCATAGATTACCATTGTTCCATTGGGTGCAACAGTAGGTGACTCATCTAAACTTGAATCTGAGAGGATACGTAAATTGCCGCGCTGTAAATCTTGCGCAGCCACCTTAAATACCGCATACCCTTCTTGACGATGGATCATTACTAGCGTTTTTTCATCCGCTGATAATTTCGGGTTAGCATTATAGTTCCCAACAAATGTAACCCGTTCTGCTGCTCCACCATTGATCTTCATACGGTAAATCTGTGGTTTACCTGAACGATCTGAGGTGAAGTAAATACTTTGTCCGTCTTTACCCCAAAAAGGTTCAGTATCAATTGCCGCATGGTGAGTCACTCGTTGTACTTGGCGTGAACCCATGTCCATAACATAAATCTCTGGATTGCCATCACGCGACAACACAAAAGCCAAACGCTTACCATCGGGTGACCAAGCCGGCGCACCATTCAAACCGTCGTAGTTCGTGATTTGCTCACGGTGGCCCGTTTCAATATTTTGTACAAAAATACGTGGACGCTTTTGCTCAAAGGATACATAAGCAATACGCTTACCGTCGGGGGCAAATGATGGCGATAAAATCGGTTCACGCGACTGCAATAAGGTGACTGCGCGCGCGCCATCATAGTCCGAGCGTTGCAAGGTATAACGTGTATTGGATGCTGAAAAACGCTCTGCTGTGACATACAGTAAACGTGTGGAGAAAGCGCCTTTAACCCCTGTGAGTTTTTCATAGGACTGATCAGCAATATGGTGTGACAAATCACGCAACTGCTCTGCAGCACCTGCTACAGTTCCGCTGAGCATCACCTGCTCAGTAGCCACATTAAGCACCGCATACTTGATCTGTAAGCGTCCGGCTTCTGGCGTGATATTGCCCACCAGCACATATTGCGCACCGACCGCACTCCAATCGCGAAAAATCACTTCACTGGCTTGCGCCGGCTGACTGATCATATTCTGGCGCGCAATCGGCTCAAAAGTACCGGAGTTGCGCAAGTCTTGTCCGAAATATTAGCCACATCTTCAGGTAACGCAGTACCGCCCTGCCAACCAAAAGGCACCACGGCAATCGGAATAGCCCGATCACTACCACCCGAAATAAGCAGTGGATCCGCTGCATGCGCCACACCGACGCACAGCAACACACTGAACAACAACCAACGTTTTAATATTCTCACAGACCTAAATCCTCTGGTTTAAACACCGCGCTACGCTTGCGATATAAGCTATCAAACGTTTTGCGATCTAATTGTTGCATTTCACGGACCCGCCCCACATTACGCACAGCAGCGACGGCTGAAGCATCAAAAGCTGGATCACCACTGCTGCGTGTCACGCTGGCATTCGTGATAGTGCCATCGGGCAGCATTTCAATCAGCACCGTGACCGCCATCCCATTACGGGCCGAGGGTGGCCGTACCCACTGTTCACTGACTAAACGAATAATCAGATCATCTAAATTACCAGCCACTTGCGAACCCACTGTATCGGCTTTTGTTTGCTGATACTGCGTATCCTCTGACAGCAACTCAGCTAAAGCGCCGGCCTTCTTATCTTCAATCGCTTTACGAGCTGACTCTTGCGCTTGACGTTGTTGCGCAGCCTCTTGTGCGGCCTTTTGTTTTTTAGCAGCGTCTGCTTTTTGCTTGGCAGCGGCATCATCAGCAGCTTTTTTCTTGGCTGCATCAGCGCTGGCTTTCTTCTTCGCCTCTTCTGCTGCTTTCTTTTTAGCGTCTTGGGCGGCTTTTTCTTTGGCCTGGTCAGCAGCCTTTTTCTTTGCGTCCTCGGCCGCTTTCTTTTTCACGTCTTCAGCTGCTTTGATCTTGGCCGCTTGCGCACGCTTTAACTGTTCTGCAGCTTGCTTGGCTTGCTCATCTTTTTTAGCCTGAGCCTGTTTTTGTGCTTGCTCAGCTTGCTGTTTAGCTTGCGCCGCTTTTTCGTCCGCTTGCTTACGTGCTTGCGTCGCACGTTTTTCAGCTTCAGATTGAGCCTGTGCCGCCTGCTTAGCCAATGCAGCTAAGC
>JAAZJF010000125.1 GCA_012800475.1 Gammaproteobacteria bacterium | reverse complement strand
GCCAGTATCAACATCCTCAAGGAAGGATTGCGCTACTTGCTATCAAGTACAAAAACCCTCGGTGCGAGGGAGTTAGCCCAGTCAATTTGCATAACCTCTGATGGGGTGCAGCGCACCCCATCAAGTCCGTGCATTACCTAGGAAACCCCCACTTCTAAAGTGGTGGGTAGTTCATTTGGATACATCATCGGGGTATAACCACGGGCATCTTAAGAGCTAAAAAGAACAGTAATCGGCTGGCCGCTGAGGTGTATGGCGCGTAGACTCACTGAGTGTTCTGGGCTTTTAGCTACAAAGCTGATAATTATAACATTACGTCGTTAACTCCCCTCATGTGAGACCTTGCATGTCTGTTTGGAAGTCGTTCCGCTCGTTGTATTTTGCCACTTTATTAATGCTGCTAGGCTCAGGTTTACTGAGTACCTACCTTGCTTTGCATGTTGCCGAACGTACCAACAGTATTTGGGTGGGTGCCTTGATGACGGGCTTCTACCTAGGCTTGGTGCTGGGTGGCAAAACTGGTCACCGCTTAATCGCACGCGTTGGGCATATCCGTGCCTATGTCGCCAGTGCGGGCTTTGTGACTGCCGCGGTGTTAATGCATGGTTTAACGGACAACTTACCCGTGTGGCTGCTGCTGCGTGTGCAAGTGGGTCTGGGCATGATGTGCATGTATATGGTGGTGGAAAGCTGGCTCAACGAGCAAAGCACCTCTGACGAGCGCGGCATGGTTTTTTCCGGTTATATGATGGCCTCCTACTTAGGGATGGTGCTCGGCCAGCTGGTTTTGGCTGCTGTACCCGGCCTCGACGCTAACTTATTACTCTTTGTCGCACTGTGCTTTGCTTTATGTTTAGTACCTGTAGCACTGACGCGTCGTATTCACCCTGAGCCTTTGCACCCTGCACCGCTGGAGCCGCGCTATTTCTTCCAGCGTGTCCCTTTATCGATGCTCACCGGCTTAGCTGCAGGCGCGATGGTGGGCGCTTTTTATGGTTTAGCACCGTTATATGCCAGCCGTATTGGCTTACCAACCCATATGATTGGTTTGTTTATGGCCGCTTGTATTGTCACAGGCCTAATCGCCCAAGGGCCTTTAGGCTGGCTATCAGATGGCTTTGATCGCCCCACTTTGATTCGCGCGTGCAGTGCTATTTTGATGCTGATTGCGTTGCCTCAGGCTATTTGGACAAATTTACCGCTGCCCTTAATTTTTATTGGTGGTGGTGCAACGGCCATGCTGTTCTTTAGCTTATATCCACTGGCCGTTGCCTTTGCCAATGATAATGTTGAAGCCGAAAAGCGCGTGTCATTAACTGCTGTACTCCTGACGACCTTTGGCGTCGGCGCCAGCATCAGCCCCGTGTTGGTTGGTGCACTGATGAAAACATTTGGCCCTAATATGCTTTATGTGGCGATCAGTCTTTTCGCCATGTTTATTACCATCAGCGTACGTCCACAGGCGATTACCGGTGAAAACATCAGTGATGAAGCGCCTTTGCAGCACATCTTTATGCCCGATGGTATTAGTAGCTCGCCTTTAGCCGCAGCACTTGACCCCCGTATTGAAGAAAGTCATGTGCAAGAACAGATGCAGGACAGCCCGCTTACTGATGTGGCTGACGACTCAGAGGAACAGCATTACTAAAGTGTTGCAGCAGGTCATTAGCGGATTGTATCGATATCCGCCTGACAAACACCGCTCAGCGCTTTAGAATGATGCTTTTTATGTACTCAAACCATGCACACATTACGCTTAATGCACCCTGATGATCTGCCTGAGATTATGGATATCCAGCTCAAGGTTTATGACGATGCTTTGCAAGAAACAGCTGAAGTTATTGCGCAACGTCTGGCCCAAGTCCCTGATTTAGCCATTGTGGCGCAAGACTCACAGGGTATTTGTGGCTATTTATTCAGCTACCGCTCACAACAAGGTGTGGTTACACCTCTGGACGGTGATTTTGTTGAACCGCCCAGCAGTGATTGCTTATATTTGCATGATTTAGCTGTAGCGCCACGTGCCCTCAAGCGCGGGATTGGTCCCAGTTTAGTCAAACATAAACTACGCATAGCCCGCCAAGCTGGCCTGCAACACTGTAGTTTAGTCTCGGTACAAGACTCAGCACCCTTTTGGCAACGCTTGGGTTTTACCACGCAAAAAACCACACACCCGCAACACATCACAGCGCTGGCTTCGTATGGCGTACCTGCGGTGTATATGCAAAGACGCTTATAATACTGCGCTGCACCTGAGTGCAGCGCCCATGCTCTCTTGATTATCACAGCCCTAATTCTAGGCGCACTCTAACCTTGTAAGGACATATCGTATGGAATTTGCTCTATATCTACTGCTGGGCTCTATAGCTGGCGTGCTCGCGGGTTTATTTGGCGTAGGTGGCGGCATTATTATTGTGCCTGTTTTAGTCTTAAGCTTTACAGCGCAAGGCTTTGCTCCTGAAGTGCTTACGCACTTAGCTGTGGGGACTTCACTGGCCACCATTGCTTTTACGTCGATCAATTCCATTCGCGAGCATCACCGTCGTGGCGCAGTGCAATGGGGTTTAGTGCGCTGGATGGCACCCGGTATTCTGGTTGGTGCAGCAGTGGGCGGCCTGACCGCAGCCTGGATTGACGGCCCTATTTTGCAAAAAATTATTGGTGTGTTTGCCATTTGTGTGGCGATTCAATTGGCGCTCAACTTAACGCCTAAGAACCCACGCCCTGTGCCTAAAACACCTGAATTAATCGCCGCGGGTGGCGTGATTGGTTGGGCTTCAGCTATTTTTGGTATTGGCGGTGGTTCAGTCACGGTGCCGTTTTTAGTTTGGCGTAGCGTCCCTATGCAACAGGCTGTGGCAACCTCTGCGGCCTGTGGTTTCCCTATCGCTTGTGCGGGTGCGCTGGTATTTATGAGTACCGGCTGGCAGCAAACACAACTACCTGAGTGGAGCTTAGGCTATATTTACTTGCCCGCTTTACTGGGTATTGCCATCACTTCAGTGTTTTTTGCGCGCTTTGGCGCTAAATTGGCTCATAAACTGTCGCCGGTATTATTAAAGCGTTTATTTGCTCTGCTACTGATTGTAGTGGGTAGCAATTTCTTGCTGAATTAAGGATTAAGTATGCTCACCTATCCAAATATTGACCCTGTTGCCATCGCACTGGGGCCACTCAAAATTCACTGGTACGGTTTAATGTACTTAGTGGGTATTGGTGGCGCGTGGTGGCTGGCAGGTCGGCGCTTACACAAGTTTGACGCCAACTGGACGAAAGACACCCTCTCTGACCTGATTTTCTGGGTCGCAATGGGGATCATTTTAGGTGGGCGCTTAGGCTATGTGCTGTTTTATGATTTAGCCGCTTACATTGATAACCCAGCGCTGGTATTGCGCATCTGGGAAGGCGGCATGTCGTTCCACGGTGGTTTTTTGGGGGTGATGCTGGCGGTGTGGCTGTTTGGTCGCAAACACAATAAAAGCTTTTTCCAATTGATGGATTTTATTGCTCCGCTCGTGCCCATCGGCTTAGGCGCGGGGCGCATTGGCAACTTTATTAATGCCGAATTATGGGGTAAAGCCACCGACGTATCTTGGGCGATGGTGTTCCCCACCGATCCTGAGCAATTGGCGCGCCACCCTTCGCAGCTCTATCAATTTGCACTCGAAGGCGTGGCGCTGTTTATCATCTTATGGCTCTATTCACGCAAGCCGCGCCCGACCATGGCCATCTCTGGCATGTTCGCGCTGTGTTACGGGCTGTTCCGCTTTATTGTCGAATTCGTCCGCGTCCCTGATGCACAAATCGGCTATTTAGCCTTTGATTGGCTGACCATGGGGCAAATCTTATGCATCCCGATGATTGTCGGCGGTATCGGCTTAATTACAGTGGCGTATCAGCGTCAGGAGACAAACCCAGCATGAAACAGTATCTCGACTTAATGCGCCATGTGCGTGATCACGGCGTGGATAAAAGCGACCGTACCGGAACCGGTACGCGCAGCGTATTTGGCCATCAAATGCGTTTTGATTTAAATGCGGGCTTCCCATTGGTGACCACCAAAAAGTGCCACTTAAGATCCATTATTCATGAATTACTGTGGTTTTTGCAGGGCGATACCAATATTAAATACCTGCAAGATAACGGTGTACGGATTTGGGATGAGTGGGCCGATGAACAAGGTGACTTAGGCCCGGTATATGGTTACCAATGGCGCAGCTGGCCCACGCCCAATGGCGAATCCATTGATCAAATCAGCAAGCTGATCGACATGATTAAAACCAATCCTGATTCGCGTCGCCTGATTGTCAGTGCTTGGAATCCAGCCTTAGTGGACGACATGGCGCTGCCACCCTGCCATGCGTTGTTTCAGTTTTATGTGGCTGACGGCAAGCTCAGTTGTCAGCTCTACCAGCGCTCTGCGGATATCTTTTTGGGCGTGCCCTTTAATATTGCCAGCTATGCGTTACTGACCATGATGGTCGCGCAAGTCTGTGATCTACAACTGGGCGACTTTGTTTGGAGCGGCGGTGATTGTCATCTGTACTCCAACCATATGGAACAAGTTGAGCTGCAGTTGAGCCGCGATCCCTTACCGCTGCCAACAATGCATATCAACCCTGATATCAATTCCATTTTTGACTTTAAGATTGATGACTTTGAGCTGCGCGATTATCAAGCACACCCGCATATTAAGGCGCAAGTCGCAGTCTAATTTGGTGCCGCACTGACATCTGACTCCACGGCACGCAAGCAGCCTTGCGTGCCCTAGCAACCACAGGTTTATTTATGTACGACTGGCTTAACGCACTCCCCAAAGCAGAGCTCCATATGCACTTAGAAGGCTCTTTAGAACCTGAGCTGATGTTTAAATTGGCGGAACGCAATCGCATTCAACTGCCATGGGATAATGTGGAAACCTTGCGCAGCGCCTATGCGTTTAATAATTTGCAGGAGTTTTTGGACATCTATTATCAAGGTGCCAATGTCTTACAAACTGAGCAAGATTTTTATGATCTGACCTGGGCCTATTTAAAAAAATGTGAAGAACAAAATGTGATTCATGTTGAGCCCT
>JAAZJF010000124.1 GCA_012800475.1 Gammaproteobacteria bacterium | reverse complement strand
TCGCACCACATAAATATCCATGTCCAAACGCTTTGTGGGCAAGTGTAGCCACACCAAACACGTCCAGCGAATACTGTGATAAAAAACAAACCAAAGGCACAGATAATCAGCAGCCAAGACAGCAACATAAAGTCTTGGGGCCAAAATGTGGCGCCAAACACATAGAATTTTCGCTCGGGTAAGTTCCACCAAACCGCTTGGCGATCGCCCCACTGCAACCATGCAGTACCGAGAAACAGGGCAAAGAGAAATATTCCAGAAATAATGCGGATATTACGAAAGATCCCAGTAAACGCACGTGTATAGATTTTTTCACGTTTTGCGTACAGTTCTGTACTGGTCTTTTGGGGAGTGATATTTTTTACAGGTATTTTGTCAGTCATCAAGTTGTACCGGTGCGGTTGTTAAATATCCGGCCAGATCAACTGGCCGGAACAAACTTATAACTGCTTTATATGGTACATCTGTTGATGTCCCAACAGAGAGTGACAGCGTGTCGCAGGTATCAATTACTGATCTTGCGATTCATTCGATAGGCTGTATACATAAGCAGCTAGTAAGTGAACTTTGTCATTGCCTAAGAAATCGGCTTGTGCTGGCATTTGACCGTTACGGCCATAGCGAATGGTTTGTTGAACTTGAGCAAAGCTCGAGCCATATAACCAGATTCTGTCAGACAAGTTAGGTGAGCCCATGAGTGGGTTACCTTTGGCTTCTGGGCCGTGACATGCTACACACATCGTATTGTAAGACTGTTGACCTGCCTCAAGATCAAGGCCTTCAGGGTTTTTCAAGCCTGACAGACTACGTACATAGCCAGTTACGTTTTTCACGCCTTCGTTACCTAACGCTGCTTCCCAGCCTGGCATGGCAGCGATACGGCCGTTAAGGATTGTGGCTTTGATTGTTGCAGGCTCGCCACCCCAAATCCAGTCATCGTCCGTAAGGTTAGGGAAACCGTGTGCACCTTTTGCGTCAGAACCGTGGCAGACAGAGCAGTGCGAAGCAAACAGGCGTCCACCCATTTTCAACGCATCTTCATCTTTAGCAACGTCTTCAATCGACATGGCAGCGTACTTAGCGAAAATAGGGCCGTATTTTTCATCGGCTTTGACTATTTCACGGTCATACTGCTTAGTTGAAGTCCAACCGCCATCGTAGCCTGGCAAAATACCTTTCCAGTTACCCATACCTGGGTACAGAACAAGGTAGCCTACAGCGAAAAGGATCGTGCCGACAAACAACATAAACCACCAGCGTGGTAACGGGTTGTCGTACTCTTCGATGCCATCGTAAACGTGACCTACGGTTTGATCCGTTGTGTCACTGCGTTGACCTTTACGTGTCGCAAAAATAAGCCACGTTATGGCCAGAATAGTACCGCTCGTAAGAACTACGACGTACCAGTTCCAGAAAGAAGTCATGGATTGTTGCTCCTGGATGTGTCTTTATTCGGCTCGCTGTTAGAGCTTGGATCTTCGTCAGCGAAGGGTAAGTTTGCAGCATCATCAAAGCTTGATTTGCGCTTACTGTTGTAAGCCCAAAATACCATTGCGATAAATGCTATCAAAAGGAGTAGCGTGCCTGCGCCGCGAAGAAATCCAATGTCCATTAACGTTACCGTTTACTCTTAATAGATGTACCAAGTACTTGCAGGTAGGCTACTACAGCCTCCATTTCAGTCTTGCCCTTAACTGCTGTAACTGCACCTTTGATGTCATCATCGGTGTAAGGCACGCCTAACCAGCGCATCGCCTCGATCTTCGCTACAGTGTCTTTACCATCTAATTTGTTTTCTACTAACCAGGGGTAAGCAGGCATCTTAGACTCAGGTACAACGTTACGTGGGTTGTAGAGGTGAGCACGATGCCAGTCATCAGAGTAACGACCGCCAACACGCGCCAAATCTGGCCCAGTACGCTTAGAGCCCCATAAGAATGGGTGCTCATATACACTTTCGCCCGCTACAGAGTAGTGACCATAACGCTCGGTCTCAGCGCGGAAAGGACGGATCATCTGTGAGTGGCACTGAACGCAACCTTCACGGATATAAATATCACGACCTTCCAGCTGTAGAGCTGTGTAAGGCTTTAAACCTTCCACAGGCTCATTTACCAAGTCTTGGAAGAACAAAGGTACGATTTGTACCAAGCCACCAATACTGACTGCAATCACCATAAATAGCGCGAGCAAACCAACGTTTTTTTCAACGCGTTCATGATTTTTCATTAGTGAGCGCCTCCAACAGTAAAGCGTGCAGCGGCATTAGCTTTTTCCATGTCTGACGAACGAACAGTGCGCCATACGTTATATGCCATAAATAGCATACCAGTGAGGAAGAATGCGCCACCGATCATACGTACCATGTAGCCGTAGTGACCTGCTTCTAGTGCTTCAACAAACGAGTAAGTGAGTGTGCCATCTTGGTTAATTGCACGCCACATTAGGCCTTGCATAATACCATTGACCCACATTGAAGCGATGTACAGTACGGTACCGATAGTAGCCAACCAGAAGTGCGTGTTAATCAAAGCAATGCTGTGCATTTGCTCACGACCAAAGACGCGTGGAATCATGTGGTACATCGAACCGATGGTGATCATAGCAACCCAACCTAGAGCACCTGCGTGTACGTGACCAACGGTCCAGTCAGTGTAGTGCGATAGGGCGTTTACAGTTTTAATCGCCATCATCGGACCTTCAAAGGTCGACATGCCATAGAAGGCCAGCGATACAACAAGGAAGCGCAAGATAGGGTCAGTGCGCAGCTTATGCCATGCGCCAGATAAGGTCATCATACCGTTGATCATACCGCCCCACGATGGAGCCAATAAGATCATCGACATCGCCATACCTAACGACTGAGCCCAGTCGGGTAGTGCAGTGTAGTGCAAGTGGTGTGGACCAGCCCAAATGTACAGTGAGATCAACGCCCAGAAGTGAACGATTGATAAACGGTACGAGTAGATCGGACGCTCTGACTGCTTAGGTACGAAGTAGTACATCATGCCTAAGAAACCAGTGGTTAAGAAGAAACCTACTGCGTTATGTCCATACCACCACTGAACCATAGCGTCTGTTGCGCCTGAGTACAGAGAGTACGACTTAAACCAAGTCACTGGAATCGACATGTGGTTAACGATATGTAGCATCGCGGTTACAATGATGAATGCACCATAGAACCAGTTACCTACATAAATATGTGATGTTTTACGCTTGGCGATAGTGCCAAAGAAAACGATCGCATAAACCACCCAAACAACGCCCAGTAGGATAGCGATAGGCCATTCTAGCTCTGCGTATTCTTTGGTAGTGGTGTAGCCCAATGGCAGCGTAATGGCAGCCATAACGATGACGGCTTGCCAGCCCCAAAAGGTAAATGCTGCAAGCTTGTCTGAGAACAGACGAGTTTGCGAAGTGCGCTGTACTACATAATACGATGTAGCAAAGAGTGCACTACCACCAAAAGCAAAAATCACTGCGTTAGTGTGCAAGGGACGGAGCCTGCCGAAGCTGGTCCAGGGGAGGTTAAAGTTCAGTTCTGGCCATACTAATTGCGCTGCAATTAATACGCCAATGCCCATGCCTACAATACCCCAGATCACCGTCATTATGGCGAACTGGCGTACAATCTTGTAGTTATAAGCATTCTCTTGGATTGCTGTGCTCATGCTAAGACTTCCACGGATAATGGATTTATTCGGAGTTAAATCACCAACAATTATGGGCAATGCCTATTGCCATTGCAATCAGTACGTCTGAATCACCATAGAGTAATGACTGCAAAGCTGCTGCAGATCATCTTTTATTTTGCAGGATCGCCAAAATAAAGCACATAAACCATGTGTATGGATCATTACTTACTGCTCAATCGCGTTGATGTGAGTGCTATCTTAGCCCAAGTACCTTTAAAAATAATGCTCAGTACGGCTAATACGACTATATATAAATATATGGTGTGGAATTTTAATGTAAGTGCGTGGTCAGGTCGCGTTGTTTTGACTGTGAGGTTTGGTTTTTTCAATTGATCTGATTGTAGAGTGGCTGCGTATTGGACTGAAAAAAGCAGTGGCGGGTCCTGTGCGCAGAAGACTGAAGAATGTCCAAGGTGCAGTGCCTATCGGTGTTTGCGCTGTTGATATGGGGTGTTAACTTTAACAAGGGTGGTGTCGCGTGTTGTACGCAAAAGCTTCAGAGTCTTTTTGCACTTTAATTCTCGCGCATGGTGCGGGTGCGCCGATGGACAGTGAGTTCATGAATGTTATGACGCAGTATTTGCTTGAGTTGAATATTAGTGTGGTGCGCTTTGAGTTTCCTTATATGGCGCTGCGACGTTTAGACGCAGTACGTCGACCGCCAAATAGGGCGCCAGTGATGCTAGATACGTGGCGCAGTGTTTATAAAGAAGTGTGCGAGCAAGCGACCGGCCCTGTGGTTATAGCAGGCAAATCAATGGGTGGGCGTATGGCCAGTATGTTGGTAGATGAGCTGCAGGCGCCTGCGCTGATATGTTTGGGCTATCCGTTTTATGCTACGAAAAAGCCAGATCAACCACGTATAGAGCATTTGCTAACGCTGCGCACGCCTACATTAATTGTACAAGGTGAGCGTGATGCCTTGGGGTGTCGTGATGTGGTAGAGACTTACCCTTTATCGACAGCGATTCATTTTGAGTGGATGGCACATGCAGATCATGATTTGAAACCACTAAAGCGCTCAGGCTTCACTCAAGATGTATATTTGCGTCATGCCGCACTAGAAATTGCGAGTTTCTTAACGCGGCACCTTCAAGGGCAGTCCGTGGACTAGCCGCATTTGAATGTATTAACAGTATTGGCAAAAGTAGGCTGTGTCGCTACTGACTTGAATCACAAAGCTGCTGTTTGCCTCGACGTTAAAATGTGTGCCGGCAGCGATGGTTTGCCATTCGTTTGTTGAGTTCAGTTTGATCTGTGCACTGCCGTTAATAATGTGCATGACCTCTGCGCTGGAGGTGTTGAAAGTGTATTGACCAGCGCTCAGTACGCCCACGCTAGCAGGTTGGTTGTTGTCCGTTAGGTTGATGGATTTAACTGCGCCCGCAAAGTATTCGTTTACATTGAGCATTGGATCCGTTCCGTCGATTAAAAAGGTGTGTAGCATAGACTGATGTGGT
>JAAZJF010000123.1 GCA_012800475.1 Gammaproteobacteria bacterium | reverse complement strand
GCTGTGGTCGATGAAGTGCAGCGCAATACCGGTCAGCCTTTTGCGCGTATTAAAGCTTTACCGGCGGCCAACTTAAACCGCAGTCGTTATTTGTTATTGGTGTTCAGTGATAGCAAAGGTTCGACACAAGCGCTGGATGACGAAGTGCAAAATGCCTTGGAAGATGCCAAACAACTACTCAAAGCCACACAAAGTACCGCAGTGGAGGCGCAATAAATGAGTGCATCTTTGAGTAAAACAACGCTGCTGATGTGGCTGACTTTAATTATTGCTTTGTTACTCTCTGTTGCGCCTATGCCTGAGCACTTAGAGGCGGGGCGTCCGCTCTGGTTGGCGTTGGTGCTGACTTTTTGGGCGATGAATTACCCGCATCGCGTCGGGTTGCTCACTGCTTGGGGTTTAGGTATGGCGCAAGATGTTTTATACGGAACGCTGTTTGGTCAACATGCCTTAACTTTAATGTTGGTGGTGTATCTGATCTTAACCTTGCAACAGCGGTTGAAACTTTTTCCGCTGTGGCAGCAGTCCTGTGCGCTGTTGATTGTTTACGGTATCTCGCAGCTGGTGCTGTTGTGGCTGAGTACTCTGGCGGGTATGCGTCCAGAGCTGAGTTATTATGCGGTGTCGGTGTTGGTCAGTAGTGTGCTGTGGCCTTGGCTGTTTTTGTTGCTCAATAATGTGCGGCGTCTGCGCGGTGTGAATTAAAGCGCTATTAGCATTGCTGATCTCGTTTGCGTGTTACAGCGGCAGCTGTGCTGGATGGGGCGATGTTAGCTGTATTTAACATAACGATGTATGTTGGTCTGTATGCGCGCTGTTGGGTGTGTTGCACAGCCTGCGCCCTGTAGTATTGCGTTACATAGGTCGTGCCCCTTTATGCTTTAGACTGAGAGCGCCATGAGTGAAGAAATTTTAATAAATATAACGCCAATGGAATCCCGGGTTGCGGTGGTTGAAAATGGTGTCTTACAAGAAGTACATGTTGAACGAACTCAGCGTCGAGGGATTGTCGGCAATATTTATAAAGGCAAAATAGTGCGCGTGCTGCCTGGCATGCAAGCAGCATTTGTCGATATTGGTTTATCCCGCGCAGCCTTTATTCATGCCGCTGACATCACCGGGCGTGAAGCTGTGAGCGGTGAAGGCATCAGCGGTTTAGTGCATGAAGGTCAAGCCTTGGTGGTGCAGGTCACTAAAGACCCCATCGGCAGTAAAGGCGCACGCCTGACCACTAATTTATCGATCCCATCGCGCTATTTGGTGTATATGCCCAGTAGCAGTCATATTGGTGTATCGCTCAAAATTGAGGGAGAAACCGAGCGTGAGCGTTTAAAGCAAGCGGTCACCGAGTGCCTAACCAGCGAAGGCCTTGAAGATCAGGGCGGCTTTATTATTCGCACCGCCACTGAAGGCGCGGCGCGTGAAGCCATTATGGTGGATATCCGTTATTTACATCGATTGTGGGAACAGGTGCGTGAGCAGATGAAAACCTGCGGTGCGCCCACCATGATTTATGAAGAGTTGTCGCTACCCTTGCGCACTTTGCGTGATTTAGCTGCCGAGCACACTGAAAAAGTGCGGATTGATTCCCGTGAAATGCTGCAAAAAGCGCAGCAATTTGTCGGCGAGTTGATGCCGGAGATTGCCGATCGTATTGAGCATTATCCTGGTGAACGCCCGCTGTTTGATTTATATGGCATTGAAGATGAAATCTTAAAGGCGCTTGAGCGTAAGGTGCCGTTAAAATCTGGCGGCCACCTCGTGATTGACCCCACTGAGGCGATGACCACCATTGATGTGAATACGGGGGCTTTTGTTGGGCACCGTAACCTGGAAGAAACTGTCTTTAAAACCAACTTGGAAGCGGCATTGACCATTGCTCGTCAGCTGCGTTTGCGCAACGTGGGCGGGATTATCATCATTGATTTTATTGATATGGAAGATGAGGAACATCGCCGCCAAGTGTTGCGCACGCTTGAGCGACAGCTAGAGCGTGATTATGCCAAAACCAATATTATTGGCATCACCGAGTTAGGCTTAGTGCAAATGACGCGCAAGCGCACCCGCGAAAGCTTAATCCAGGTGTTGTGTGAGACGTGTGCGATCTGCCAAGGCCGTGGGCAAGTGCGTACTGCAGAAACGATTTGTTATGAGATCTTTCGAGAGATCATTCGTGAGGCGCGCGCCTTTCAAGCCGATGGTTATATGGTGCTCGCCAGCCAAAGTGTGGTGGATCGCTTGCTCGATGAAGAGTCGGGCAATGTGGCTGATTTGGAGTCCTTTATTGGCCATCCAATTCGTTTTCAGGTCGAGAGTATGTACTCTCAGGAGCAGTATGATGTTGTCTTGCTCTGATGCTTGTCTTGCTTAGGCGCTTAAGTTGAGCGCTGGACTGACTGTGATCAATCGTCTGGTGCGCTGGGCGTTGTGGTCATTAGCGGTGGTGCTGATACTGGCGGCTGTGTATGTCAGTCTTGGCCGGCAGTTGATGCCTGTGGTTGAGCAATATCGCAGCGAGCTTGAGCAGCAGTTACAAGAGCGTTTTGAGCAAGCGATTTATCTTGAAGAGTTGGAAGGGGGTTGGCGCGGTTTTTCGCCCTTGCTGACTGCCCGTCACGTCACCTTTGGCGAAGGTGATGATGCCCTGCAAATCGAATCCTTACAGCTGCAGCCGGATGTGCTGGCCAGTATCTTAGCCGGCGAATTACGTTTGCATAGCGTGACCTTGACCGGCTTGCATCTGCAGGTTCAGCAAGATGAACAGGGGCAGTGGGCGTTGCAAGGTGTGGTGCTGCGCAACCCCGAGCAGGCGGTGTTTGAACTCAATGATCTGCTTGCTAAGTTGCAGGATGTAGGGCGAGTTAGGGTATTAGACAGCCGGGTGATTGTGCAGGCTGCAGGGCAAGATCCTTTAGCTTTAACCTATGCGGGCTTAACCTTAAGTCAGCAAGGCGCACAGCAACGTTTGGATGTCAGTGCGTTGTTGCCTGACGGTGAGGCTTTGGAGTTCAGTGCACAAGGGCGTTTGATTCAAGGCGATTGGCGCAAAAGTGCATTATCGGTGTACCTAAAAACACCGCGTACAGATTTAGTGCAGTGGCTACCGCCTCATCTTGTGCCTGATTGGCAGTTGAGTCAGTTGCAAGCCGGTGGCGAATTATGGCTGGAAGCCGCGCAAGGGCAAATCGATAGCGCTGTGCTGCGCTTGCACAGCCTCGCCTTAGCAGGACGCAGAGCTACGGCGCAGCCAGTGCGTATCGCAACTCAGAATGCTCTAGCAGCCTATCGGCGTGATGCGAGTGGGCAGCAGTTGTGGTTTGAGCACCTTGATGTGCAGTTGGATGATTTACCCGCACGCGATATGCGTTTGAGCGGCCGTTATCAGCCTGATGACGGTGGTGTATGGCAGTTGGATTTAGCCCAATTAAACATCGCTGATGTGCATCATGTGCTGGAGCGTGTGATGCCATTACCTGAAGTCGCTGCTGATGTATTACAGAGCATGCAACCGCGCGGTACGCTGCAGAATCTACAGGTGCAATGGCAACCTGAGGCGCCATTGGCGCAGCGCTTGCGTTTTGCCAGTAATGTTGAGGCGGTGGAGTTTTCAGCTTGGCATGATGTGCCAGCGTCCAGCGGAATCAGCGGCTATATCAGCGGAGATTTGCTGCAGGGTGAGCTGCGCTTAGCCAGTGAAACAGGTTTTAGTCTGCATTTAGCGAACTTATTTGCTCAGCCTTGGTTGTATAAGCAGGCGCATGCGCAACTGTTGTGGGCTTTTGATGATGAAGGTTTTACCCTGCGCAGCCCTTATCTCAAGGTTAAGGGTGAAGAAGGTGATATTGCTGGCGATTTTTTAATTCGTTTGCTCAATGATCCCGCCGAAGAAGATTATATGGATCTGCGCGTGGGTTTGCGTGAGGGCGACGCACGCTTTACCTCGAAGTATTTACCGAGCTTGGTCCCAGATTTTGGTCAGGACTTAGAGCACTGGCTCGGCACAGCGATTCAAGCAGGGCATATTGAGCAAGGCTACTTTCAGTACCAAGGCTCATTAAATGCTGGCGCGCCACCTGCGGCCCGTTCGCTGAGTTTGTATTTTGCTGTTGAGGATGCACAGTTGGAGTATCAACCGGGTTGGCCGGCATTGACTCAAGCACGTGCTGAAGTGTTGATTGAAGACAGTGGTGTGCGCATCAGTGTGGATCAAGGTCAAATTTTAAACTCTCCGGTCACCAGCGCCTATGCTGAAGTGATGTATGGCGCGCCCGGCAGCACGCCAGTGTTGCAGCTGCATGCTGAGTTGCAAAGCAGTATGAACGATGGTTTGTATTTCTTACAAAAAACGCCCCTAGCTCACGATACTTTAGAGTTTGCGCAGTGGCGCGGTAAGGGTCGTTTGCCCGTTACTTTAGATTTAGTCGTGCCCTTGAAGGCCAAGCCTGCGGTACAGATTAAAGTCGCTTTAAATGCGCAGGGCGTAGAGTTGGATATGCCCGATATGAACTTAGAGTTACGGCGCTTAACTGGGACTTTTGTCTTTGATAATCAGCGCGGGCTCAGCGCTAAAAAAGTAACAGGGCAGTTTTTAGGGCAAGCCTTTACCGGTGACATTGAGGCGCAAGGGCGTGCGGGTCAGTTGCGCACGCATATTGATGTGCGCGGCTTAATGCCGTTGGATAAGCTCAATCAGTGGGCCAATATCAGTCAAGCATTGCCGGTATCGGGCACCTTGCCTTATCGTTTGCGCTTGCTGTTAGAAGATGATGACAGTCAGCTTCGGGTTGATTCCAGCTTGCTGGGTGTGGCGATTGATTTACCCGCGCCTTTTGGTAAAACAGCCAGCCAAGAGAGCTATGCCGATTGGCGCATGACATTAGCGGGTCAAGAGCGCCGTTATTGGTTGGATTATGCTGATCAAGTGAGCCTCAGTTTAGCCGCTGCGCCAGATGATATTTTGGCGGGTCGCGGCCAATTGCGTTTGGGTGGGGGGCTGGCGCGCTTACCCACGCAGAAAGGTTTGCGCGTGGTTGGACGCTTGCATCAGCTCGACCTTGAGCGTTGGCAAGCGCTGCTACAGCGTTACACTGTGCCTGAGCAAGAAGGTATGCAGTTTTTGCACAGTGCAAAGCTGGATATTCGTCGCATGCAAGGTTTTGGACTGGACATTGCCAATCTTAAAGTTGATATGCGCCCACAACGCCAAGGCTGGCAGTTGGAGTTGGAGAGTCAGCAGCTTAAAGGACGCATTAGCGATCTAGGAGCAGGGCAGCCGCTGCAGCTTAAACTGGCTCATCTACGCTTGCCTGCAGCCCATAAAACTCAAGAGACAGCGCAGGATGCCTTGGCTGATTTTGATCCGCACAGTATTCCTGCGCTCAATATCCAGGTGGACTCAGTGTTTATGGGCGACACGCATTTAGGTGCGCTGGCACTGCATGCACGCCCGCAAGCCTATGGTGTGCTTTTTGATCAGCTGAATATCTCGCTTAAAGGGTTAAATGTTGAAGGGCAGTTGGGCTGGCAGCGTGAAAACGGCCGGCTGCGCAGTTGGTATAAAGGCCGACTCAGTGGCGAAAATATGGCCGACGTTTTAAAAGCTTGGAAGTTCGCGCCGAGTATCAGCAGTCAAAATTTTCGAGTAGATGCAGATCTGCGCTGGCCAGGATCGCCTGCGGCTTTTAATCTCGATACCTTGAGCGGTGCTGCACAGGTGCAGTTTCGTAAAGGTCAAATGACCAGTGTCGATGGCAGTGTTCAGGCGTTGCGGGTGTTTGGCTTGCTCAACTTTGACTCGATCGGGCGGCGTTTACGTTTAGATTTTTCTGATTTGTTTGGTAAAGGTCTAGCTTACGATCGCATCAAGGGGCAAGTGCAAATTGAGCAGGGCGTATACCGCACGCAGACACCTCTAATTTTAGAAGGCCCATCGAGTAACTTTGAATTGCAAGGTCAGCTTAATTTGCTCAGCGATCAGGTCAAAGCAACGCTGTTAGTCACTTTACCCCTAACCAACAATTTACCCTTAGCGGCCATTGCAATTGGAGCCCCTGCAGTGGGTGGAGCCTTGTTTTTAGTGGATCGTTTAATTGGTGATCGTCTTTCGCGCTTTGCCAGTGTGACTTACCATATTTCCGGTGATTGGCAGCATCCAGATATTTCCTTGATTAAAAAGCCCAGTTCGTAACTGGGCTGTTGCACTGCTCAGAGAATTAAGCGCGTTGCGCTGTGGGTTGGGGCTGAGCATCCGCAAGAATTTTACGCGCGTGCTGCAGTGATTCTTCGGTCAGATCAATACCGCCCAGCATACGGGCGACTTCTTCAACACGTTGCTCGTGGCTGAGTACTTTGACCGCTGTATGCGTGGATTTTTGTTTGCGCTCTTTATGCACATATAAATGCTGATGACCTTGCGCGGCCACTTGCGGTAAGTGAGTGACGGTTAACACTTGCCCATTTTCGCCCAACTGACGTAAGAGTTGGCCGACAATTTCAGCGGTTGGACCACCAATACCCACATCCACCTCATCAAAGACCAACGTCGGAACGCGTGAAGTTTGTGCAGTAATCACTTGAATCGCCAAGCTGATACGTGACAGTTCACCGCCGGAAGCGACTTTAGCTAAAGCTCGTAAAGGCTGGCCTGGGTTGGCGCTGACTAAAAACTCAATATGCTCTAGGCCAAAAGCTGTCGGCTTATTTGATTCTGTAGGCTGCAATACCACACTGAATTCGCCATCGGGCATGCCCAGCATATGCAGTTGTTGCATCACGGCGCTGGCAAGTTTCTTAGCCGCTTTGCTGCGTAATGTACTTAAGCTTTGCGCCTTTTGGTTGAACTCCGTGACCAATAACGCTGCGGCCTGCTCTAAATGCTCAAGGCTGGCGTCATCGGCATCCAGTGACTCAAGTTCGCCTTGCAGTTGTGCTTGTAAAGCATGCAGTTGCTCAGGAGTGACACGGTGCTTGCGTGCTAAGGTGTAAATGCTATCGAGGCGTTCTTCAAGCCATTGCTGGCGCTGCGGATCCGCATCAAAATTATCGACAAAATCATTAAACTCGCTGACCGCTTCTTCGATTTGAATATGCGCGCTGGCCAGCAGCTCAGTGGCTTGCGTAAAGGCTTGAGGCGCACCACAGACCGCGCGAGCGCGTTGCAATAACGTACCCACCAGACTTAAAACATTACTGCTGTCATTGTCACTGCAGGTATCAATAATCTGTCGGCAGTTATCCAGCAGGCTTTCGGAGTTGCTCAGGCTTTTGTGTTCTTGCTCAAGCTGTTCAACTTCACCGTCCTGCACGGCTAAAATATCCAGTTCTTCCAGTTGGTAAGTTAGCAGTTGGCGGCGGGCGCGTTGCTCTTCTTCATTGGCACTCAGTTGTGCCAGTTGCTGTTGGGTGTGTCGCCAGCGCTGAGCAATACTCTGTACCGCACGAGCCTGTTCAGTGGCACCGGCAAACTCATCCAGTAAACGGCGATGGGTATCGGTTTTTAAGAGCGATTGATGTTCGTGCTGGCTGTGAATATCAATTAACAGCTCGCCCAGTGCTTTTAAATCGGCTAATGGGCAAGGCGTGCCGTTAATATAGGCGCGCGAGCGGCCTTCACGGGTGATCACACGGCGTAAAATACATTGCGTACTAGTCTCAAGATCGCGCTCTTGCAGCCAGTGTTGCGCTTCAGGAATGCGTGAAATATCAAAGCTGCTGAGAATATCTGCTTTGTCGGCACCGGGGCGAATCACGCTGCTGTCAGTACGTGCACCCAAGGTGAGACTTAAGGCATCGAGCATAATCGATTTACCGGCCCCAGTTTCCCCAGTGATGACGCTCATACCTTCGTGTAACTCAAGATCTAAGTGGTCAACGATGGCGTAATTTTGTACTGAAATATGTACTAACATAGCTGCAACTCCCGTTTTGTGCTGTTCATTTATACAGTGAAATAAGCAGTGGTTTCAAGAGGTGCTGGATAAAATATATTGATTTGGCCGGTCAATCCGATAGTCGGTGCATTATTTTGTGGGGCTTTAGAGTAAAAATAGATAAAAGAGTCATAAATTCATCGTGGCGCGCTTGAAGTTCGCCACAGCAACCCCATATAACCTTGCATAACGCAGGTGAATCACCTGGATTACTTTATTAAGGAGGGTGCCATGACTGACGAGCAAACTTTAGATGAGCAAACGTCTGACTTAGATGCTGATAATCAACATGCCGAAGCAGGCTCAGCAGATCAACGCATCGCTGAGCTCGAAGATCAGCTGGCCACAGCGCAAGAAAACGCTTTGCGCGCGGCAGCTGAAGCGCAGAATATTCGTCGTCGTGCGGAGCAAGATATTGAAAAGGCGCATAAGTTTGCCTTGGAAAAATTTGCCACAGACTTGTTAGCCGTACTGGACAGTCTGGAGCGCGGCATTGAAGTCTCTGATCCAGATGATGAGAAAATGCGCCCTATGCGCGAAGGCATGGAGCTGACCTATAAGCTCTTTTTAGACACTATGAAGCGCTTTCAGGTTGAGCGTCTGGATCCACAAGGCGAGCCCTTTAATCCAGAGCAGCAGCAAGCGATGGCCATGGAAGAAAGTATCCATGTTGAGCCCAATAGTGTGTTGAAAGTGTTTCAGTGCGGTTATGCGATGAATGGTCGTTTGTTGCGCCCTGCGATGGTTGTGGTCAGTAAGGCACCCAGCGAGCCGCCCGTAAAAATTGATGAGCAGGCTTGAAATATCTACAAACAGCCCCATCTAGTTAAGCAAGTTAATTAATAGTTTATTCAGCCCAACACTGAGCTGGGATTGAAACAGAATTTAGGAGATTTAAAATGGGTAGAATTATCGGTATTGACCTGGGTACCACCAACTCTTGCGTATCTGTTATGGAGAACGGTGTTGCTAAGATTCTTGAAAACGCAGAAGGCGGTCGTACTACACCTTCGATCATTGCTTACACCAATGATGGCGAAATCTTAGTCGGTCAAGCAGCTAAGCGTCAGTCAGTTACCAACCCACACAATACGCTGTATGCAGTGAAGCGTCTGATTGGTCGTCGTTTTGACGAAGACGTTGTGCAGAAAGATATTCAGATGGTTCCTTACAAAATCGCTAAAGCAGACAATGGTGATGCTTGGGTCGAAGTGAAGGGCGAGAAAATGGCGCCGCCGCAAATCTCTGCGGAAGTGCTGAAGAAAATGAAAAAAACCGCTGAGGACTACCTCGGTGAGCCCGTTACTGAAGCGGTTGTAACAGTACCTGCTTATTTTAACGACAGTCAGCGTCAAGCCACTAAAGACGCCGGCCGTATTGCTGGTTTAGACGTTAAGCGCATTATTAATGAGCCCACTGCTGCGGCATTGGCTTACGGTATGGATAAAGCGCAAGGCGACCATACTGTTATCGTTTATGACTTAGGTGGCGGTACGTTTGACGTTTCAGTGATTGAAATTGCTGAAGTGGATGGCGAACACCAGTTTGAAGTATTGGCCACGAACGGTGATACGTTCTTAGGTGGTGAAGACTTTGACAACCTGTTGATCAATGACTTAGTTGATCAGTTTAAGAAAGACACAGGCTTTGACCTCAAAGGTGATCCACTGGCCATGCAGCGTCTGAAAGAAGCTGCAGAAAAAGCTAAAATTGAGCTGTCTTCAGCACAACAAACGGATGTGAACTTACCGTACATCACGGCTGATGCAAGCGGTCCTAAGCACTTAAATTTAGTGATCACACGTGCCAAGTTAGAAGGTTTGGTGAGCGACTTAGTACAGCGCACCTTAGAGCCATGCCGTGTTGCTTTGAAAGATGCGGGTATTGATGTCAGTGAGATCAACGACGTGATTTTAGTCGGTGGTCAAACACGTATGCCTTTAGTGCAGAAAACTGTTGCTGAGTTCTTTAAGAAAGAAGCACGCCGTGACGTGAACCCAGATGAAGCTGTTGCCATGGGTGCAGCGATTCAAGGTGCAGTACTGTCAGGTGATGTGAAAGACGTTCTGTTGCTCGACGTGAGCCCGCTGACTCTTGGTATTGAAACCATGGGTGGCATTATGACGGCGCTGATTGAGAAAAACACCACGATTCCTACCAAGAAATCACAGGTGTTCTCAACTGCTGATGACAACCAGAACGCAGTAACCATTCACGTATTACAAGGTGAGCGTAAGCAAGCTGCAGTGAACAAATCTCTGGGTCGTTTTGACTTAGCTGATATTCCACCAGCGCCACGTGGCACGCCACAAATTGAAGTGACCTTTGATATTGATGCCAACGGTATCTTGAACGTATCAGCTAAAGACAAGGCCACGGGTAAAGAGCAGTCCATCGTGATTAAAGCCAACTCCGGTTTAAGCGATGACGAAGTTGAGCAAATGGTACGCGACGCTGAAGCGCATGCTGATGAAGACCGTAAGTTTGAAGAGCTGGCCACTGCACGTAACCAAGGTGACCAACTGGTACACGCAACGCGTAAAATGATTACCGAAGCCGGCGATAAAGCCACTGACGAAGACAAAGCAACCATTGAAGCGGCGTTAGCTGAACTGGAAGATGCTGTGAAAGGCGACGACAAAGAAGCGATCGATGCCAAAGTTGAAGCTCTGTCACAAGCCAGCGCACCATTGGCGCAGAAAATGTACGCCGAGCAAGCAGAACAAGGCGAGCAGCCGACTGATGCAGCGAGCGACGACAATGCTGATGATGTGGTTGATGCTGAGTTTGAAGAGGTTAAGGATACTGAGAAGAAGTAATTCTCTTAATCTAAGCCCTGCAGTGACTTTACAGTAATGCAGTGATGATTCACCACGCGGGACTCGTTCCCGCGTTGGTGTGTCTGGCAGGTAGCAAATCCGGAGTTAAAACTGATGTCAAAGCGTGATTATTACGAAGTACTGGGTGTTGAGCGCAGTGCGACTGCAGCAGAGCTGAAAAAAGCCTATCGCCGACTGGCTATGAAATTTCACCCGGACCGCAATCCGGATGACAAAGATGCAGAAGACAAATTTAAAGAAGCCAACGAAGCCTACGAAGTCTTATCTGACGAAGATAAGCGCGCAGCCTATGATCGTCATGGTCATGCCGGCGTAGACCCGCAAATGGGTGGCGGTGGTTTTGGTGGTGGCGGTGGCGGTAATTTCTCCGATGTCTTTGGAGATGTATTTAGCGACTTCTTTGGCGGCGGTGGCGGCGGTCGTGGTGGCCCACAGCGTGGCAGTGATCTGCGCTACACCATGGAGCTGAGTCTTGAAGAAGCCGTGCGTGGTACGACGGAAAATATTCGTGTCCCGACATTGGCTGACTGTAAGCCATGCAGCGGTTCAGGCGCGAAAAAAGGCACCAGCCCAGTCACCTGTACCACCTGTAACGGAATGGGCCAAGTGCGTATGCAGCAAGGGTTCTTTGCTGTACAGCAAACCTGTCCGCGCTGTCATGGTTCAGGCAAGATGGTTACTGATCCGTGCAATAGTTGTCAGGGTCAGGGTCGTGTTGAAGAAGAAAAAACCTTATCGGTTAAAGTGCCGGCCGGTGTGGATACCGGAGATCGCATTCGTTTAACAGGTGAAGGCGAGGCGGGTACTTTAGGTGGCCCAGCTGGTGATTTGTATGTGGTGGTCAATGTGCGTCCACACGCTATTTTCCAGCGCGATGGTCGCGACCTGTACTGTGAAGTGCCGATCAGTTTTGCCGATGCTGCTTTAGGTGGCGAGCTTGAAGTGCCAACCTTAGGTGGGCGCGTTAAGCTGAAGATTCCAGAAGGCACGCAAACCAATAAGCTATTCCGTCTACGTGGTAAAGGTGTCACGCCTGTGCGTGGTGGTGGCGTGGGTGATTTGATGTGCCGCGTGGCAGTGGAAACACCGGTGAAACTCGACAAGCGTCAGCGTGAATTGTTGGAAGAGTTTCGTGTGAGCTTGCAGGGTGATGATTCACATTCGCCAAAAAAAAGTAGCTGGTTTGAAGGCGTAAAGCGTTTTTTCGGTGACCTGTAATTGTTAATGTGTGTGTTTTGATTTGAGTGCACAACTATTCATTTTAATAAGCGTGGAAGACTAACGATGCTTCGAGTTGCAGTGGTAGGTGCCGCAGGGCGCATGGGTAAAACATTAATTGAAGCGGTGCGCGCGGTGCCTACTTTGCAATTAACCGCAGCCATTGATCGTCCAGAAAGCAGCTTAATTGGTGCTGATGTGGGCGAGTTGGCGGGTGTGGGTCGCATCGGTGTGAATTTAGTCGGTGATCTGTCCAACGTATTGGATGATTTTGATGTACTGATTGATTTCACCCACCCTACGGTGACTTTGCATAACTTGGCGGTATGTCGCCAAGCGGGTAAAGCCATGGTGATTGGTACTACAGGTTTTTCTGAGGCTGAGCGTCAGCTGTTGCAAGATGCAGGTCAAGATATCGCGATTGTGTTTGCCGCCAACTTCAGTGTGGGCGTAAATCTGTGCTTAAAATTGCTGGATACCGCCGCGCGCGTGTTGGGTGATGATGCTGATATTGAAATTATTGAAGCGCACCACCGCCATAAAGTTGATGCGCCGTCGGGTACCGCATTGCGTATGGGTGAGGTTGTAGCGGCTGCATTAGGGCGTAATCTCACCGATGTTGCGGTGTACGGACGTGAAGGGCAAACCGGTGCGCGTGAGCGTGAAACGATTGGCTTTGCTACGGTACGTGCGGGTGATGTCGTGGGTGATCACACCGTGTTGTTTGCGGCTGATGGTGAGCGGGTTGAAATTACCCATAAAGCGTCCAGTCGCATGACCTTTGCTAAAGGTGCGGTGCGTTCTGTGCAATGGTTGGCCGGTAAGTCAGCTGGGCTCTATGACATGCAAGATGTTTTAGAGTTACATTGATCAGTTTGTTTGCTTCCGGTTTTTGAAAAAAACCAGTACAATCTGTTTTTAGTGTATCCACTAGAAGTGCGCCCAGATGAATTCAAATAAAGCGGAATGATGTCAACTCACGTCATTCCGCTTTTTTGCGAATAAAATGTGTGCATACCAGTCTAAATTACGGGAGGTCTTCTTGACTAAGCCAGCCATACTCGCCCTTGCTGACGGCAGCATTTTTCGCGGCGAAGCCATTGGAATTGACGGTCAAACCGTTGGTGAGGTGGTCTTTAATACTGCCATGACCGGCTATCAGGAAATTCTTACAGACCCATCCTATGCTCGTCAGTTGGTCGCGTTAACCTATCCACACATTGGTAATACCGGCACCACTCCTGAAGATGCAGAGTCTGATCGGGTTTGGGCATCAGGGTTAATTATTCGCGATTTACCGCTGCTTTCAAGTAACTTTCGCGACAAACAGCCGTTAGGCGAATACTTAAAAGCTAATAACATTGTCGCCATCGCTGGCATTGATACGCGTCGCTTGACACGTATTTTGCGTGAATCAGGCGCACAAAGCGGTTGTATTTTAGCGGGTGAAGATGCCACGCCAGAGCGTGCATTGGAATTGGCGCGCGGCTTTACCGGCCTGCAAGGCTTGGATTTAGCACAAGAAGTTAGCACCGATACAATCTACGAATGGCGCAAAGGCCCGTGGCAGTTATTGACTGACAGCCACCCAGAGATTCAAGCCGGTCAGTTGCCGCATCATGTTGTGGTCTACGACTTTGGCGTGAAACGCAATATTCTCAGCGTCTTGGTTGCGCGCGGTTGCCGTTTAACGGTCGTGCCAGCACGTACTCCAGCCAGCGAAGTGTTGGCGTTGAATCCCGATGGTGTGTTCTTGTCCAATGGCCCAGGTGATCCAGAGCCATGTGATTACGCGATTAGCGCCATTCAAGAGATTTTGGCAGCCGACATCCCAGTGTTTGGTATTTGCTTAGGACATCAACTGCTTGCATTAGCTTCTGGCGCGCGCACCATGAAAATGGTTAGCGGTCACCACGGTGCAAACCATCCGGTGCAGGATTTAAAAACGGGTATGGTGATGATCACCAGTCAAAACCATGGTTTTGCCGTGGATAAAGACAGCTTGCCAGCCAACTTGGTCGTCACGCATGTGTCGTTGTTTGACCAAACGCTACAAGGTATTGAGCGCACAGATAAAGCTGCATTTGGATTCCAAGGCCACCCAGAAGCGAGCCCAGGTCCCAATGATGTCAGCTCTTTATTTGATCGCTTTGTCGCGTCAATGACTGCGCGTAGCTAAGGGCTGCTGGCTATGTTACCCAGCTTGGGCATCACGGATCTGTGGACTTATGTCCTCGGCACTGTGTTTATTGTGTTGTTGCCTGGACCGAACTCATTGTTCGTGCTGGCCACAGCCGCTCAGCGGGGAATTAGCGCTGGCTATAAAGCCGCCGGTGGTGTGTTCTTAGGTGATACGGTGCTGATGACGTTATCCGCCATCGGCATTGCATCCTTACTGCGCACTGAACCGATGTTCTTTTTAGTCTTGAAATACTTGGGTGCGGCGTACTTGTGTTGGTTGGGTCTGAATATGCTGCTTGCAGCCGTTCGCTCAATGCGCAACCCGCCTCAAGTTGCGGCGCAGATCGAGCAGCAAAAACAGGCATCGCGGCCCACCCACAAAGCCTTTTTGCTGAGCATCTCGAACCCTAAAGCTATTTTGTTTTTTGTTTCATTTTTTATTCAGTTCGTCGATCCAGGCTACGCCCATCCTGGTTTATCGTTTCTAGTGCTTGGATTGATTTTGCAGTTGATTAGCGGAATTTATCTGAGTCTATTGATTTTCACCGGCGCCCGCCTAGCCCAATGGTTTCGCCAGCGACAACGCTTGGCAACCGGCGCGTTTAGTGCAGTCGGCGCCATGTTT
>JAAZJF010000122.1 GCA_012800475.1 Gammaproteobacteria bacterium | reverse complement strand
CAATCTCAGTGATGCTGACGTTGCCGAAGTGGTCAATTACATTCGTAACAGCTGGATCAACCAAGGCAGCATGGTTGACGTGGATGATGTGGTACAAATGCGCCACTTCCTCAGCCAAAAGCCTAAAACAGGTACAGATGTCGCACCTGATCTAAGTATTAGCGCTGCAGAAAAAGGAGCTCAACGTGAATAAATTATTCGCCAACTTGCCTGATGTCAGTGGTGTAAGCTCGATGCGCTTATCCATGACAGTACTTGCTACGCTCTGCGCTTTAGCAATCAGTGGCTGCGACTCCCCCAAACCCATTGAGCGTAATGCCACTGAGTTTGATTTAGTCACTACAGATGACGCTAACGAAGATATCGGCACCTATATTCTTCCTCAAGATACATCCATCTTGAAGGAGCCCAATGCTGATCAGATTTTCTACGGTAAACGTCTGCTCAATGAAACAAAGCGTCTGTTGCCCGATAACGTCGGCGCAGCAATGAACTGTAATAGTTGCCATATCTCCCAAGGTAAAATCCCACTGGGCGACCCCTACATCAATAGCTATAATTCATACCCACGCGTGATGCCACGCTCAGGTAAAGAGATTGATTTGGCCGGCCGCATCAATGGTTGCTTTATGCGCTCCATGAACGGTAAACCTTTACCCAAAGAGTCCGACGAAATGAAGGCCATGCTGGCCTATATGGAATGGCTCTCACAAAACGTGCCTAAAAGCCAAAAAGTTGCTATCAAAAATGCGGGTACAGTGGATGAATCATTGGTGGGCGACCCTGTACGCGGCGAAGTGATCTATCAAGTGAAGTGCGCAACCTGCCACGGTGATAACGGTGAAGGCATTAAAGACAGCCGTGGCGATATCGTTTTCCCACCACTGTGGGGTGATGAATCATTTAATATTGGTGCCGGTATGGCGCGTACTTACAAGGCTGCAGCCTTTGTAAAATACAATATGCCCATGGGAATCCAGACTAAAGGTTTATGGGGGCACGGTAACGTACTCAGCGACCAAGACGCTGTGGATGTGTCTGAGTTCTTCACGCATAAACCACGCCCTGACTTCCCTGGCAAGGTGAATGACTGGCCCACAGGTAACAAACCTAAAGATGCTCGCTACTAAGCATTGCTCTGTGTGATCTGCACATCACACCATCAACCCCAAGCGCGCCCACAGTGCCTTGGGGTTTTTTTAGCATTAAAATCAGCCACTTAGGAACTATAAAATAAATACGAGGACTAAAATACCGTTCAGCGTTCGCTTATGTGCGCTCAACCGTACTTATCCATAAGGCACATTATGATCAATATTATTAAAAAGTTATCGCTGTCTTTAGCAGCCATCACAGTGACTCTGATGCTGACAGCAGGCCAAGCCATGGCCGATCGATACTATGATTCACAACGCGATCACTACCGTGGCTCATATGATCAGCGTTACGATAAAAAACACAATAATAAGTATCGCAATCAACACCGTCAAACCTACCGCCATGGCTATAAGAACCGTAACGGCTTTCGTTATGATGACCTTCATGTCATTAATGATTATTATCGCAATAAAAAATACCGCAATAATTGCCCGCAAGGCTTAGTCAAAAAGAATAACCGCTGCCAACCTTATGGCAAGGCTAAGCGTTGGAAAAAAGGACAGCGTTTCACTAAAGAGACCCGTTACTACGATCTACCTAGAGGCTTACGCTCACAGATGTATACCCAGCCCAATCACCGCTATGTGCGCGTCAATAATGATGTGCTGATGGTGGATAATGTCACTGATATTGTAATTGATGTTCTGGAAAATATTTTACGCTAAGTCAGTTACTGTACCGCAGCTTGAGCCATACGATGCTCAGGTTGCGGCAAGTGATACTTTAAAGCTTAACACCCACATTAATCATAGTTGCTGCAGTTCCCAACAATAAAACCTCAGCACTGACTCGACGGTATTGCACGCCCAGCGAAGGTATCACTGCCGGCGCTATCTCAAAGCGGTTTAAAGGGATCTTATCGCGGTAGCGACCTTTATAACCATGGATCAAACCTGCTGTTAACTTGCCATAAAATGGCGTATCCGCAAAATCAAAACGTTTACCCACATAACCATAAAACGATCGCTGATCATATGAGTTCAGAAAGGTTGCGCCGCCCAACACATAACTGTTGGCTGTATGACGCTCCAGTCCAATCAGTTCTTGATGATTATTGTGTTGCGACTTGGGCTTAAAATGCTTGGTATAGGCGCTTGTTTGTACATACCAATAGGGCTCTGCAGGGACAGGCTTAAACACATTATACGAACGTGTCGCTTGGTATGTTGTGTGATGCTCACTTGTATGAACCTCTAAATCAGAGTCTGACTGCGCATAAACCAAGGATTGCACAGGCAAAACACACAGCATAAATACGCATGATGTTACAGCTTTCACAGATATAGAGTTCATTGTCTCTCTTAGTCGTTAGTTTGTGTAGCGCAGGCCAACAGAAAAATTGCGCGCATATCATGCCACACGCACGCGTCACTGTATATTTTCAGCCCAATTCACCCTTGCACAAACCCACAATCCTACCCTTTGCATGATATGACAAAGGAGCGACAGATATTGCATGGCATGTCATGCCAGTTGCAGTACTACTGCAAGCAGTATCGGCTGCGAAACATAAAATGATCATGCCGCAGCCATACTGATGCTGGTCTATTTAAAAAGTTTTAACTAAAGCGGTTTTCGCCCACTAATCACCCGCAGCAGTACGATAATCACCGCCACAACCAGAAGAATATGAATAAATCCGCCAATGGTGTAGGACGAAACCAAGCCCAGAAACCATAGCACTATCAGCACCAACGCAATTGTATATAGCATAATCGTACCCTTCCTTTGTTTTATGTTGCAGCTCACCAGCTCTGCTGAGCGGCTCACTTACGCCAATAAACTTTTGTAATTTTTAGGATGTGTTTTCAGATCATTGTCTAACGCGCGTTCTTCTGCATATCAGTCCTCAGGTGAATAAAATGTATTTATATTCATTGAAGTCGACTTACATAATAGGACTGCAGCTTTTTAATATTGTTCAAGATCACTCTCAAGATTAGACAGAGTGTATATGTCGTCTAACGCTACACACGCACGAATCAAACTATACAAAAGATAGACGTATCCTCTACAATAAATCTACACACTACTCGCATCATTCAGGAGTTCTCTTGACTCAGCACAGCGCACAACTTTATTACGATGCCTCTTGCGGCTTGTGTAACAAGGAAATCGAGCACCTACGAGCACGCTTAGAGCCTGAAGTACAACTCATTGATATCAGTGCTGCTGATTTTCAGCCTCCTGTGGGCTATACACTGGAAGCCTTGCTGACGCGTATTCACTTTTTTGACGGACACAGCATGCAGATTGGTTTCAACGCCACTGTGGCCTATTGGCGCGCAGCAGGATTAAAGAAAACCGCGGCGATACTCAGCCTGCCTGGTATCAGGCATATAGGTAATGTGGTCTATAACATCTGGGCGCAGTGGCGTCGTAAAAACTCCAGCAGCTGCAATATCAATTAAAACACGAGGCAACACAGCACTATTCAGCATCTCATCCGTGCACTAGACTCCATGCGAAACCCATTGTGATTCACATCCACTGCACGGACTCTATTATGCCCATTAGCACTGTTTTGCTACTCGCCTCGATTGGTGTTCTCTCGCTTTTTTGCCAATGGCTGGCTTGGCGAGTGCGCGTACCTGCCATCTTATTTTTATTAGCCACGGGCATCGCCTGTGGCCCCGTGTTGCATTATCTCAATCCGGAAGATGTGTTTGGCGATCTTTTGTTCCCCATGGTGTCTTTGGCTGTAGCTATTATTCTATTTGAAGGCAGCTTAACCCTACGCTTCTCTGACATTCGTGGTCATAGCACCATGGTGCGTAATTTAATTCCAATCGGCGCTCTAGTCACGGGCACTATTGGTACGCTGGCCGCGCACTGGGCTTTGGATATTGCTTGGGAAATTGCTCTACTCTTTGGTGCCATTTGCCTAGTGACCGGCCCAACGGTAATCGCCCCACTGCTGCGCTCAGTGCGACCGAGCGCTAAGCTTGCCAATATTTTGCAATGGGAAGGCATCATTATTGACCCGGTTGGCGCTCTATTGGCGGTATTGGTGTACGAAGGGATTGTTTCGTGGGGCTTGGGAAATGTGTTGAGCCACTCGCTGTATATTTTCGCCAAAACCATTGTAGTTGGGGTCGTGTTAGGCGCCGCAGCCGGCTATTTAAATGGCCAAGTACTGCGCAAACACTGGATTCCACATTACTTACATAACGCCGGCACCCTGACATTTATGCTGGGTGTTTACGCTCTCTCCAATGAAATCGCGCATGAATCAGGCTTATTAACAGTCACCATTATGGGGATCTGGATGGCCAATATGAAACAGGTGCAAGTGGATGGCATTCTTGAGTTTAAAGAGTCCTTAAGCGTACTGTTGAT
>JAAZJF010000017.1 GCA_012800475.1 Gammaproteobacteria bacterium | reverse complement strand
TTAAAGACAGTGCATTTGGCAGCGCGACGGTGCGTCAAATCATGAATATGACCACCAGCCTTAAATACAGCGAGGATTATTCCGACCCTGAAGCAGATGTTTGGAAGTACTCACAAGCCGCCAGTCCAATGCCAAAAGCCGGTGACTTCACAGGGCCACGTACTTATTTCGAATACCTCCAAACCGTGCAAGCTGAAGGCCCGCATGGCGAAGCTTTCGCTTATAAAACCATCAATACTGACACGCTAGGCTGGATTATTTCACGCAGCACCGGCAAATCCCTGACCGATTTATTGTCGGAGCGCATTTGGCAGCGTATGGGTGCCGAGCAATCAGCTAACTTCACTATCGACTCCATCGGTACACCCTTTGCAGGCGGTGGTTTAAGTGCTGGTCTGCGTGATCTCGCACGCATTGGTCAACTGATGCTCAATGAAGGCCAGATCAATGGTGAGCAAATCATCCCCGCCCAAGCGGTCCGTAATATACGCGAAGGTGGCGATCCTAAACTCTTCAAAAAAGCCGGCTACACCAGCATGCCCAACGGCAGCTATAAGAGCATGTGGTGGTTTTTCCACAATGATAACCAAGCCTATGCTGCACGTGGTGTACATGGCCAAACCATCTATGTTGACCCCACAGCTGAAATGGTGATTGTGCGTTTTGCCTCACATCCGCAAGCTGCAAACGCAGGCAGCGATGCAACATCACTGCCGGCTTACCAAGCCGTGGCTGACTACTTATCGAAGTAAGTCCAATCAATATCGGGGAACACTCTGAGTGCTCCCCGATATTTAAACACGCCATGCGCTGATGACAGACCTAAGGCAAATACGCCTTAAAATTTTGACTTAAAGTAGCAGGCGGCGTGGCATGCGTTGTTACCGGCACCACAGCCAGCAAACCTGGTAAATCTCCCACTTGGGGTAAGGTAGTGGTTGCTTGCTCATCGGTTAAGGTCAGCCACAGCAGCGCTTGATAAGGAAAGCTCTGGCCTGTACGCGCGATGCACTCATCTAAACTGGCATGGCGTACTGTATCGACGCTCGCCAACCAAGCCTTCACCGCAGGCTCAATCAATGCGGGCTGCTCAACACCTTGAAACAAGGCAACATAACGCGGCAAACCTAGCGTTGCATCCAGCGTGCCCACTAGCGTCTGCTCACGAACACTGGCGACTCGAATGTGCGTTGGATCCATAAACTTCAGTTCGTCTTCCACCATTAAGGCTCTAGACGCTGAGTTCATCACATCGCCACCGTTAAAGTCTGCTGCCATCGCAAACTCACTGATGCAGTCAAAATCTACACTGCGCGTATCCGTATCTGCCACAACATGATTGCGTGTGTAGCGCACAAAAGGAAAATGCTGCATGCCTAACCAGCAGTGCGTGTCTTCGTAATAGGCTTGAAAATCTGCAGCACTCAAATCAGCACGCTTACTGAGCAACGAGATCGACTTCATAAGTCTCCTTTAAGATCATAACTAACAACTGTGTCTGACCATTTAAAGTAAAAAAAGCTTGGCGCGCCAACCTAAACGGACGATGCCCCAAGACAGTGTGCGATAGACTCTAAGTGATAGTTACGCATTTCAATAACAATAAATAAGAGTGCAAACGATGACCCATTCGCCCGATATAGCCGCGAAGTCCACTGCTGTCACACCCGATGCCGACTCGCTCGATTCACCTTCACTCGCCTCGCTCTACCCCGATCAACGCCAAGCTTGGCTTGTGGTGGCTGGGATGGCAGTCACCTTGTGTATTTTGTTTGGCAGTACCCTGAACTCCTTTGGGGTGTTTATCCCATTGATCACCCAAACACTGGGTTCCAGCCACGAGCAAGCCGGCAATATTGCTTCAGCCTTTATGCTCACCATGACGCTGGCCATGCCGCTGGCGGGTTGGCTGCTCGACCGCATTGGACCGCGCACTGTGATGTCCACCGGTGCAGCCTTGATGGGGCTGGGTTATTTGCTGGCTTCCATCAGTCATGACCTCAATAGCATTACCTTAGCAATGGCAGTCAGTGGCGCAGGTATTGGTGCCTCAACTTATGTGCCGGCCATTGCGCTGGTGATGCGCTGGATCGATATTAAGCATCAAGGGCTGGCCTTAGGTGTGATGCTCTCCGGCGGCTCAATCGGCGCGATGATTTTTCCGATCTTACTGACCCATATTGCCCAACTTTATAGCTGGCGCGTGGCCATGCAGTTTATTGCTGCGCTGGCGTTATTAGTCTGTGTGCCTATTTTATTATGGCTAGCACGTCTGCCTAAGCAGGCTTTACCGGGCAGCGATGCTCATAAACATCGACAGAACTTACCCGGCAAATCCATTCAGCAAGCCTTGCGCATGCCGCGTTATTGGCTGTGGGTGGCTTTACAGATTTTGATGACACTCAGCTCCTTGGGTATTTTAGTCAATGTGATTCCCTATCTGATTTCGATTGGCTATTCGCCTCAAGAAGCCGCTACCACCTTTGCCTTTAAAAGCGTAGCGGGTTTAATCGGCAGCTTTACCTTTGGCATATTAAGCAGCCGCTGGGATATCAAACCGCTCTTGATGATTGGTACAGCCATTGGTGGCTTTGGTATTTTGGCGTTATTGCTGGCGCATGATCCATCCTTTGGTTTTATCGCCGTTATGACTTTCACCATTGCTTGGGGCGCGACGTTTAACTTAGTCAATCAGCTCTCACCCATGCTGATGGAACAAACCATCGGTCAACGCAACTTCGGCACGCTACTGGGCGTGGGTAACCTGATTGCTGGTGTGGGTGCCGCGTTCAGCCCTAAGTTGGTCGGTTATTTACTCGACTCATCCGGCTCTTACTCAACCGCCTTGATTCTGTGCGCAGGTTGTATGCTGGGCGCACTGATCCCGATTGCTTTCCAGCATAAACGGGTACCTGTCAGCAATGAGTGACGCGTATGCTGCAGATCAAAAGGACAGCTTAGTGACGCCAACGAGCGATACCACTGTGCTGCTGGATTTGGTGGGACTGGTGTATGCCACCATCAGTGAACAGCAGCCTTGGTCGAGCTTAGCCACAGGTTTACAGCAGCACCTGGGCGCTAAAGCTGTGTCCATTACGCTGTATCACTCGCCTGAGCTCAGCCATGACATCCAAGTGATGGCATGCGAGCCAGGCGATCAAGTGGACTGGCTCGCGGTTGAGCGCAGCTACCGTGAGCACTTTGCACATATTGATGCCTTACACCCCAAACAGGTCAAGCCCGGGCAAGTCGTGGTTCTCGACACGCCCATGATTGACCCTGAGTGCGCGGATTACTTTGCTCGCTTAGGTATTTATGGCTCGTTGAGAATCTGCTTTAACGATCCCACCAGCCAAATGCGCTGCTGGGTTGATATTGTGCGCGGCAGCACTCAAGCCGCTAATGCCACATCAGATGCCTACGCTCGCGAGCTGTTAGAAGTCTTAGCCCCGCACTTATCACGTGCGCTGGGTCTGTATGCCAAGTTACAACAACACAAAATGCATCAAGATATTTATGCCATGGGGCTGGATCACTTAGCTTTGGGTTGTTTAATGCTCGATGGTCAAGCGCATATTCTTTGCGCGAACCAAGCAGCTAACGATATTCTGCGCCCTGACGTTGGCCTAAGCATCGCTGGCCAACGGCTTTTGGCACAAGATACACAAGTGCAGCATGAGCTCAATCAAGCCATAGACAACGCCATTCAACTGCGTGCCACACCCCAATACAGCGATGAAATGCGCTTGCTGCGCGTCCCCCTGATCGATGGCATGTTACTGGGCTTGCTCGTCACGCCTGCCCCGTGGCTGCCACATTATCAAGGCCAGCATGTCCCGCAAGTGATTATTTACGTGGTGAGCTTAGGCGATACCCGCAACTCTCAGGCTGCAGCGCAATCAACCCACGCCAGCGCGGCAGTGGCACGCTTATTTGGGCTGACCCCACAAGAAAGTAAGTTAGCCTTGCTACTGGCCGCAGGCAGCAGCATGAACGAAGCCGCTGAGCAATTAGGGGTCGCCATTTCAGCAGCCCGTAACTATTCAAAAAATATTTATGCCAAGCTCAATATCCGCGGACAAAACGATCTGATACGCCTGATCTCGAAGAGCTTTGCCTTGCTGCGCTAGCAACCATCAGTACCAACTGGCACTAGCGCACTGCCGCCCCATCTGCGTAGGATCACTGCAACAGCTGACCCTTCGCACTTCAGCATTTTTCTATGAGTTATTGAGGAATACGACATTGGCTTGGAAAAAGTACGCCGACCTGCACGGGGCGCAAGCGCCAGCAAAAAAACGCTATGAAGCCGGCACCGTACCGATTAATTACAGCGCTTGGCCGCTGGAACAACCTGCCACGCAATACGCGGCACTCAATGCGGATATCGATACCGATGTGATAGTGATTGGCGCAGGTTTAGCCGGCTCTTCAGTGGCATTGCATTTAGCTGAACGTGGTATTCGTACTGTGTTGCTGGAAGCGGATCAGCCCGGTGCTGGCGCTTCTGGGCGTAATGCCGGTCATATCCAGCCGTATTTGTCGTCCCTTGAGCCTTTGCAAGACTTCGCTGATGGGGGCCGCAAGTTTCTGGATTACTTCACCAGCCACCGCAATATCATCGTTGATCTGTGCCAAAAGCATGGTATCGCCGCTGACGTGCACC
>JAAZJF010000121.1 GCA_012800475.1 Gammaproteobacteria bacterium | reverse complement strand
GATGAATTTACGCCGCGGAGTGGATGTGTTGGTCGCGACACCCGGTCGTTTGCTGGACTTATATCAACACAACGCACTGCGCTTTAATCAGATGCAAATGCTGATTTTAGATGAAGCCGATCGCATGTTGGATTTAGGTTTTGCTGAAGAACTCAATGCGCTGTTTGCTTTGATGCCACGTCAGCGTCAGACGCTCTTGTTTTCAGCCACTTTCTCAGGCCCCATTCGCACCTTAGCCGGACAATTGCTCAATGATCCGGTGCGCGTTGATGTAACGCCCAAGCACTCCGCTGCTGAGACGGTTAAACAGCATTTAATTGTTGTCGATAAAAAAAGTAAAACTGAGTTGCTGCTGCATTTAATTGCCAGTCGTGAATGGGGGCAGGTGTTGGTGTTTGTGCGTACACGTAAAGGCGCTGAACTGCTGTCGAAAAAACTGTTGGCCGCAGGCCTTGCTGCAGATGCCATTCATGGTGATAAGACTCAACCTGCACGCCTCAAGGCGCTACAAGATTTTAAACTGGGTAAAATCCAAATACTGGTGGCCACTGATGTTGCCGCGCGGGGTTTAGATATTGAACAACTGCCGCATGTGATCAACTTTGACTTGCCCACTATTGCCCAAGATTATGTGCACCGTGTGGGTCGTACGGGCCGCGCAGGCTTAACAGGGGAGGCCATCTCCTTAGTTAGCGCTGATGAGCTGGAGGAGTTGATTGCGATCGAAGAATTGCTGGGCTTAAATTTACAGCGCTTTGATGAGCCTGATTTTTATGCCGAGCATCGGTTGCCGCAGACTCAGTTGGGCGTGGGTAGTGTTAAGAAGCCGAAAAAACCGAAAAAGAATAAGGCAGCTGGCGCAGGACAGATTCATTTAGGCGATATCTTGTCCGCTGATGCACCGCCACGTGTTGTGGCAGTACGCCAAGTGCCGCGTTTAGCAGTGCCCAGCCGGCATAAGCCTAAACCCAGTAATGCTAAGCCGCGCTAGGCGTATTGAGTCAGCAGGCTCGCTCTTTAAAAAGACTGATTGCTGAGTTTTTAAGCTGCAATCAAGGAGTCAGGCTGACTGCATTAAGATTAAAAAAGCCGACGATGCTTTGTGCGCAGCGTCGTCATCAGGCATAAGTTTTGCGATGATATTTAAAAAGTAGTTATTTCACGGCGATCAGCAATTGCTGGCAATCGGTAGCGTGAAAGTCTGTTAGCTCAGGCCAAAGATTGTTGGGTGTGTTGACCTGAACAGCATAGGAACCTGCTGCGTGAGCGGTTTTTAAGTCCATCTGAAAGTCACCCACCATAATCATATCGCGCGGTTGTACTTGCCAACTGTGTGCGATTTTTAACAGCCCATCCGGATCGGGTTTAGGTGTGGCTTGCTCGCGTCCTAAAATATGCTCATCGGTAAAATAGTCGCGTAAACCAATGGCGCCCAAAGTTAATAAAGCCAGCTCACGGGCATTGCGCGTCAAAATAGCTAAATTGCGCTGCTGTGCGTGCAAGTGCTCAATCAGAGCAATAGCGCCTGGGGCCGGCTGCGCATTAATAGCAAGCTCGCGCTCATGCTCAAGTAGCCAAGCATGTTTTTGTTGCGCCTCAAGTGCGGGCAGTGAGGCTAGGTGGCCTAAAATATCAGCTGATTGTGGGATCTCTAAAATACGGCGAATATGCTGAAAATCATGCACAGCAATGGTTAAAGTGCCATCCATGTCAAAAACCCAATGTTGGCAATTTTTTAAATGCATGGATGTCACCCTAAAATATTCTTATGTTGCCAATCACCGCGTGCGCGGATTAAACCTTCTTGTGCCACTGAAGCGACCAGTTGTCCGTTACGGGTATAAATACTGCCGCGCGAAAAGCCACGTGCGTTGCCCGCCCAGGGGCTGTCTGACGCATAAAGTAGCCAGTCATCAAGACAGACTTGCTCATGAAACCAAATGGAATGATCCAAGCTGGCCACTTGCATATGCGGCTGCCAAATAGAAGCGCCATGGGGGATCAGCGAGGTTGTCAGTAAGCTAAAGTCAGACACATAGGCCAATAAGTTTTTATGCAGAGTGGGTGACTTGGGTAGCGGGGCGCAGGGTTTAAACCAAATATGCTTAACCGGCTCGCCTGCTTCGGGGTGCAAAGGGTCTAAGGTTTGCACGGGTCGAGTTTCAATGGCTTTGGCGCGCAGCATTTTCTCGCGGTTTTCTGGGGTCAGTGCTTGCGCTAAATAAGGTGAAATCATTTCTTCGGACAGTAAGTCTTCAGGCGGCGGCACATCTGGCATCGCAGTTTGATGACGAAAGCCTTCCTCGCTTTGGTGAAATGATGCGCTGCAGGTAAAAATAGGTTGCCCACCTTGAATCGCGGTAACACGACGGGTACTAAAAGTGCCGCCGTCTCGAATACGTTCAACCTGATACACCACAGGTTTACGCGCATCACCAGCGCGCAAAAAGTAGCCGTGCAAGGAGTTGGCTTGGCGAGATTCATCGACGGTTTGGCTTGCCGCGGATAAGGCTTGGCCCAAGACTTGGCCACCAAAGAGTTGACGAAAACCGAGCTCTTGGCTGCTACCGCGAAATAAGTTTTCTTCGATTGTTTCCATGCTGAGTAGCGAAACCAGCTGGTCAAGAATTGAGTTCATTGGGTTCCTTTTAGGCCTGCACAGAAGCTGTAATGCCTGTGTATAGGTGAATAATGTGTTCAATACTAAAGTTTTTTTTGACTTTTGTCGGCTCTCGATTGCGAGACTGCTATTATTTGGCTTTTAACATCATGTAAAGGCGTCGGCACATGGCTGATTCTCAAGATAGATTCACTGCAGCGCCCGTGTGTATCGTGGGCGGTGGTCCAGCGGGGTTAATGGCCGCTCAAGTGTTGGCGCAAGCGGGGCATAAAGTTCAGGTATTTGATGCGATGCCGTCATTGGGTCGTAAATTTTTACTGGCAGGTATTGGTGGCTTAAATATCACGCACAGCGAAGAAGCCGCAAGTTTTATACAGCGCTACAGTGCGCCGACGGATTGGGTGAGTGATTGGTTGACGCAGTTTTCTGCACAATCGGTGCGCGACTGGGTGCACAGCTTGGGCGTGGAGACCTTTGTGGGCAGTTCTGGGCGCGTTTTTCCTAAAGAGATGAAAGCAGCGCCTTTATTGCGCGCTTGGTTGCAGTACTTGCGCGGGATGGGTGTCAAAATTCATACACGCAGTCGCTGGTTGGGCTGGGATGCTACTGGCGCGCTACGTATTGCAACTGAGGACGGTGAGCGAGCAGTGCCCGCACGTGCGCTGTTATTAGCCTTGGGTGGTGCCAGTTGGCCGCGTTTAGGGTCTGACGCAGCTTGGGTTGCGTTGCTGCAGGAGCAAGGTGTCGCGGTTGCCGCCTTAGAAGCGAGTAATTGCGGATTTGAGGTGGCGCAGTGGAGTGCTGTGTTTGCTGAAAAATATATTGGTGCTCCCGTTAAAAATACTGCGTTAAGTGTGGCCGGCCAAGCCTTTCGTCAAGGCGAATGGGTGGTGACGCGCCATGGTATTGAAGGCAGTTTAGTCTATG
>JAAZJF010000120.1 GCA_012800475.1 Gammaproteobacteria bacterium | reverse complement strand
TGCGCATCTCTTCTTCAATCATTTGTCTAAACTGCAAACGACTGTAGCCCATTTGACGAATCACTTGGTCAAAACGGGCCGCATCAAATTGACCCTCAGTCTGGAACTCAGGTGCCAACAACATAAACTGATCAATGGCTGCACTGGAGTAAGCAAATTTTGCTTCATCTGCTGCTTGCACTAAGAGAGCACGAGCAATCAGCCCTTGCAGTGCCGCTTCACTCAACAATGAATCATCAATCAGACTGGTATCAAAATCTGGACCAAACTGTTGCATCAACTGGCGACGTTGATTATTTTTTGCTTCAGCTAACGCATCAAGGGTAATACTTTCGCCATTTACTTTTGCAGCATTATTGCTGTTACTGCTCGAGCCTAAAATGGCTTCAAACCCGGTAAAAGCAAAAAGTATAACAATCAAACCAATAATTGATTTAGAGATCCACCCCGTAGAGTTGTCTCGAATATTCTGCAGCATGCATCCCCCGATGTAGCCATGATCATGGCTGTGCATTATGGGTCAGTCAAACAAAATAAAGGCGCACCACATGATGCGCCTTTGTATTTACTGATACGTCCACTGAGGCGTGATGTTCATCAGCAAGAACCTCTGAGCACATATCAAATGCATCAGTCCAAAAACCTATGCATTACAAGCACTTAGATGTTGACAGCGTCTTTAAGCGCTTTACCGGCTTTAAAGCCAGGAATCTTAGCTGCAGCAATTTCAATCGGGTTGCCTGTCTGTGGGTTACGGCCAGTACGTGCAGCACGATCTTTAACAGCGAATGTACCAAAGCCAACTAATACGACTGAATCACCCTCTTTCAATGCACCTGTGATGCTTTCAATCACAGCGTCTAATGCACGTCCAGCAACTGCTTTAGGAATATCTGCCGAAGCAGCAACTTTATCAATTAACTCTGACTTGTTCACTCGTAAGTCCCCTTAGGTTTTCAAAAATAAATATGATTGCAAGTTTTATACAAGCAAAATAGCTCTGTTATGCAACCCAATGACATCAGCACCTGACTATACAGACAGGTGCCAAGAGCATGTCAATCACAACTGCATTAGTGTGTTCTGAGGCTATCAGTGCCCTCAGTTTCACGCGACTCATCCTTTATCAATACGTCAGAAACAACGTCCGACAAAGGCTCAGGCATGTATTGCAACGCAATTTGCAGTACTTCGTCAATCCATTTCACAGGTTTGATGTCTAAATCGGCCTTTATATTAGCTGGTATTTCTTTCAAGTCACGCACATTCTCTTCTGGAATGATAACGGTTTTGATTCCACCACGGTGTGAAGCGAGTAATTTCTCTTTTAAACCACCGATTGCTAACACTTGGCCACGCAACGTAATCTCACCAGTCATCGCTACATCAGCGCGCACAGGAATCTTAGTCAACGCAGACACCAACGCCGTACACATGCCTATACCAGCGCTAGGGCCATCTTTGGGCGTAGCCCCTTCAGGCATATGCAAATGTACATCCGTCTTCTCATAGAAGTCTGCAGCGATGCCTAGGCCCTGTGCACGACTGCGCACCACGGTTAAAGCAGCGGTCATGGACTCAACCATCACATCACCCAGCGATCCAGTCTTAATTAACTGACCTTTACCTGGGATCACCGCCGACTCAATCGTCAGCAAAACACCGCCCACTGAAGTCCATGCTAAACCTGTCACTTGACCGATTTGATCATCTTCTTCAGCTAAACCATAGGTGTACTTCTGTACACCCAAGTAGTGCTCAAGGTCATCGGCCTTCACCACAGCTTTAATGGTTTTTTGCGCCGTATGCTCTTTCACAATCTTGCGGCACACCTTAGCAATTTGACGCTCCAAACCCCGCACACCCGCTTCACTGGTGTATAGACGCACAATATTGAGCAAGGCTTGCGCTTCAAATTCAACTTCGGCATCTTTCATGCCATTGGCTTTAAGCTGCTTGCTGACCAAGTACTTCTGCGCGATGTTCAGTTTTTCATCTTCGGTATAGCCCGGCAAACGAATCACTTCCATACGATCCAACAACGGACCTGGAATATTCAGCGAGTTGGCGGTACAGACAAACATCACATCAGATAAATCGTAATCGACTTCTAAATAGTGATCGTTAAATGCACTGTTTTGCTCTGGGTCCAACACTTCCAATAACGCAGAAGCTGGATCGCCACGCATGTCGGTTCCCATCTTGTCGATTTCATCCAGCAAAAATAGCGGGTTACGCACGCCTACTTTACTTAAGCGCTGAATAACGCGCCCTGGCATAGCGCCAATGTAGGTACGGCGGTGACCACGGATTTCCGCTTCATCACGCACACCACCTAAAGCCATACGAATATATTTACGGTTCACTGAACGCGCAATAGATTCAGCTAAAGAGGTTTTACCCACACCCGGCGGGCCGACTAAGCATAAAATCGGGCCTTTAAGTTTTTTAACGCGTTTTTGTACTGCGAGGTATTCTAAAATACGCTCTTTAATCTCTTCCAAACCAAAGTGATCCGCATCGAGGATCTCTTCAGCACGGGCTAAATCGGCACGCACCTTACTTTTAGTCTTCCACGGCGTATTGAGCAACCAATCTAAATAGGTGCGCACCACGCTCGCTTCAGCTGACATAGGTGACATCTGCTGTAGCTTTTTCAGCTCAGCATGGGCCTTAGTTAAGGCTTCTTCTGGCATACCGGCTTCATCGATACGTTTTTTTAACGCATCGATTTCATTATTACCGTCTTCGTCTTCACCTAGCTCTTTTTGAATGGCTTTCATTTGCTCATTCAAATAGTAATCACGCTGGCTGCGCTCCATTTGCTTTTTAACACGCCCACGGATGCGCTTTTCAACAGTGAGCAACTCAAGCTCAGTGTCCAGGATGCCTTGCAGCAGCTCCACACGCTCAGCAATCGGCCAACTGCTCAATACAGATTGTTTCTGCTCAAGCTTAAGGGTCATTTGCGCAGCAATGGAATCCACTAAGCGCCCCGCGTCTTCAATCTCACCGAGCGTGGCTAAGACTTCAGCAGGCACTTTTTTACTGTGTTGTACAAAGCTTTCAAATTGCTCAAAGACGGTGTGACACAGCACCTCATTTTCAGTGGCACTGATGTCTTCAGCGTCATGCAATTGTACTTCTGCACTGATGTAGTCGGCGTTATCAGCCGATACTTGCTTAAAGATTTCAGCGCGCTGCTCACCTTCAGCCAGCACTTTAACAGTGCCATCGGTTAGTTTAAGCAACTGCAAAATCGTTGCCACAGTACCTATGCTATGCAAGGCACTGAGCTCAGGGTCATCAGCAGCAGGACTGTGCTGTGCGACCAATAATATTTTCTTGTCACCTTGCATTGCAGCCTCAAGTGCCGCAATGGATTTCTCACGCCCTACAAATAGGGGAATCACCATATGCGGATACACTACAACATCACGCAATGGTAATAACGGCAATTCGATGATTGTCTTCATTATTCTCTCTCACATGCGGCACGCAGGCCGTTAAAAATAGCTACGTCTGAGATCAAAGATGGGGACGCCACATACCAATTACAAGGTGAGCGCTATAAAATACAAAAGGGCCCGCAGGCCCTTTTGTGATAACACATTATAAAATCAAGCCTCAGGACCTGCTTGAGCTGATTTTACCGGTGTGTCTTTTGTTGCATAAATCAATAAAGGCTGTGATGTACCTTCAATCACGCTTTCATCAATCACGACTTTTGACACATCAGTTTGCGATGGAATGTCATACATCGTATCCAGCAAAATGCCTTCTAAGATTGAACGCAATCCACGCGCACCGGTTTTACGCAGTAATGCACGCTTAGCCACAGCCAACAAGGCATCCTCACGGAACTCCAGCTCAACCCCTTCCATATCGAATAACTTGCCGTATTGCTTGGTCAGCGCGTTCTTCGGTTCGGTCAAGATCTGTACTAAAGCGGCTTCGTCAAGTTCTTCCAGCGTTGCAATCACAGGTAAGCGACCCACAAACTCTGGAATCAAACCAAACTTAACCAGATCATCGGGCTCTACATCACGTAAAGCTTCGCCGATTTTCTTTTCTTGCTCTTTACTGCGTACTTCTGCAGCAAAACCAATACCGCCTTTAGCTGAACGATTCTGGATCACTTTTTCTAAACCAGAAAACGCACCGCCACAGATAAACAGAATGTTTCTGGTATCCACCTGCAAAAACTCTTGCTGCGGGTGCTTACGTCCACCTTGTGGTGGGATCGAAGCTACAGTGCCTTCAATCAGCTTCAATAAAGCCTGTTGAACGCCCTCGCCTGACACATCACGGGTAATGGATGGGTTGTCTGATTTGCGGGTGATCTTATCGATCTCATCGATATACACGATGCCCATCTCAGCTTTTTCAACATCGTAATCGCACTTTTGCAACAGCTTTTGAATGATGTTTTCCACATCCTCACCCACATACCCAGCTTCGGTTAAAGTGGTTGCATCAGCAATGGTGAAAGGTACATTCAACAAGCGCGCCAGTGTTTCGGCCAGTAATGTTTTACCTGAACCGGTCGGACCGATCAGCAAAATATTACTTTTACCCAATTCAATGTCGTCTTTCTTCTCACGGTTATTCAAGCGCTTGTAGTGGTTGTATACCGCTACAGCAAGCACTTTCTTCGCACGTTCTTGGCCAATAACATACTGATCAAGAATGGCACTGATTTCCTTGGGAGAAGGCAATTTATGTGTTGCGCTGTCAGACTCAAGCTCTTCAACTTCCTCACGGATAATCTCATTGCATAAATCAACGCATTCATCACAAATAAAAACCGAGGGACCAGCAATCAGCTTGCGAACTTCGTGTTGGCTTTTGCCACAGAAGGAACAATACAACAGCTTGCCTTTGTCCTCGCCACTACTCTTATCAGTCATTCGTTCGTTCCAGTTTGGTAGGCTATAGATAGAAGGTGGAGTCTGATTCAGACTTTTCAACCCTATAGCCCACATAAAACACATACAGCATTACTGAATATTGATTAAACCGGCATATCACGCTTTTTTGCCACATGGTCAATCAAGCCGTATTTAACTGCTTCGTCACCGCTCATAAAATTATCGCGGTCTGTATCTTTTGCAATCACATCCAGCGGTTGGCCGGTATGCTCTGCCAAAATATGATTCAAGCGATCACGAATAGTTAAAATTTCGCGCGCATGAATCTCAAAATCTGAGGCCTGGCCTTGGAATCCGCCTAAAGGCTGGTGAATCATCATCCGTGAATGTGGAAGGCAAAAACGCTTGCCTGCAGCGCCACCGGCTAATAATAAAGCACCCATACTGGCCGCTTGACCAATACATGTGGTGGACACATCCGGCTTAATAAACTGCATAGTGTCATAAATAGACATACCTGCAGTCACAGAACCACCTGGCGAATTGATATACAAATGAATATCTTTATCGGGGTTTTCTGCTTCTAAAAATAACAACTGCGCTACCACAAGGTTCGCCATATAGTCTTCGACTGGGCCGACCAAGAAAATAATACGCTCCTTTAGCAGGCGCGAATAAATATCATAGGCGCGCTCACCGCGAGATGACTGCTCCACTACCATAGGTACTAAGCCGCCTGCAGCTTGGATATCGTGCGGGTTTTGCATAAACATAGTGTCTGACATATCTGCCGTAGCTCCTAGATTATTGGTCATCGTCATAAAGACACACAAGCCAGCACGATGGCTGGCTTGTGAATTAGCAGCATTAAAAAACTACTAATATTTAGCTGTCAAGCGAGTGAAATCACTCAGCAGCGACTTCTTCAGCAACCTCAGGGGCTGCTGCCGGCTTCACTGCTTCTTCGTAGCTTACAGTGCTGTCGGTGACTTTTGCTTTACCTAAAACAGTATCTACAACTTGCTCTTCAAGCACAACCGCACGCACGTCTTCGAGTTGTTGCTCGTTCTTGTAGTACCACTCAATCACTTGCTCTGGCTCTTGGTAAGCAGCGGCCATTTCTTCAATGGTGCTACGTACTTGTGCATCGTCAGCTTTGATTTCAAACTGCTTAACCATCTGCGCAACGATTAAACCTAATGCTACACGGCGCTTAGCTTGCTCAGTGAACAGCTCGGCTGGCAGTTGATCAGGCTGAATATTGCCGCCAAACTGCTGTACAGCCTGGACGCGCAAACGGTCAACTTCGTTAGAAATCAACGCTGCAGGCACTTCGATATCATTGGCAGCTAACAAACCATCCATCACCTGGGTTTTAACTTTACCCTTGATAGCTTGGTTGAGCTCACGCTCCATATTCTTTTGTACTTCAGCGCGGAAACCGTCTAAACCGCCTTCAGTGTTACCAAACATCGCGAAGAACTCTTCGTTCAGCTCAGGCAACTCAGGACCTTCAACCTTATTCACAATCACAGTGAACTCAGCTGTTTTACCCGCTAATTCCAAGTTTTGGTAATCTTCTGGGAAGGTCGGTGAAATGTTTTTAGTGTCGCCTGCTTTGCAGCCCACTAACGCATCTTCAAAGCCAGGAATCATACGACCTGAACCTAGAACCAAGGGTACGTTATCTGCTGTACCGCCTGCGAATGCTTCACCATCAATGGTGCCGACAAAGTTGATGGTCACCTGATCGTCAGTCGCTGCAGCACGCTCAACTTCGGTGAACGTGGTGTTTTGCTTGCGCAAGATATCCAGCATGTTGTCCACATCAGTGGTTGCAACTTCTGCAAACTGACGCTCAACTTCGATGCTCTCTAAACCCTGTACTTCAAACTCAGGGAACACTTCAAAGGTCGCAACGTACTCAAGACCTTTATCTTTTTCGAACAATTTAGGCTCGATGGATGGCTGACCCACTGGGTTCAGTTTTTCAGCGACGACCGCTTCATAAAAAGTCGCTTGGATCACATCGCCCAACACGTCTTGACGTGCATCAGCTTCATAACGCTGACGGATAATGTTCATTGGCACTTTACCAGGACGGAAGCCTGATACTTTAGCGCGCTTAGCCGTTTGCTGAAGGCGTTTGGTAACTTCACTTTCAATACGCTCAGCTGGAACGCTAATGTTTAATTTGCGCTCAAGGGCGGAAGTGCTTTCTACGGAAACTTGCATGGTTATTCCTCGTTGAATAGACGTGGCCAGACATACCGACCCTAGAATCAAGGGCATGCATTCTAGAGGTCTCGAACAGAAATATCCATTCAATCTGGCAGAGAATTTTCGCTATTATAATAAACCTTCGATTGGCAGCCATGAAAACAGCTGCACCGCCACCCTACGCCAGACACTGGCATTGGGCTCTGAAGTATAGGTTTGCACCCCATAATCACGCTGTTCAGTCCAATATAACCGGTCATTAGCAGTTAATTTGACATGATAGGCATGGGCTGGAATTTCATCATAAAAGGCATGATTAACGCGTTGCGCCAAGCTTGGACTATCGATAACAAAGCCCAATTCAGTGTTCAAGTTCGCCGAACGCGGGTCGAAATTAAACGAACCAACAAATACATGTTTACGATCTACAGAAAAGGTCTTGGCGTGTAAACTGGAGCCCGAACTGCCTAAAAAACGCTTCTTGCGTTTCATTTTTTTGACTTGTGTGGGGTGGCGCTGCATTTCATATAAGATGACACCCGCTTTTAACAATGCCTTACGACGCTTGGCATAACCTGCGTGCACGGCTGACACATCGGTGGCCGACAAAGAGTTGGTTAGCACTTTCACTTCAACCCCCTGACGCACTAACCAAGCAAAAGCTTCAACGCCCGCTTGCGTTGGCACAAAATAGGGGGAAATAAGCTCCACATCAACTTTGGGGTCACCAATAATCTCTTGAAATTGATGAATCAGTAGCGATTCTTTTTGGGCTTTACCCAAACCTTTACGCGGATCATCGCTGACCATGCGCACCTGCAGCCATTCAAAATTAATATCGCGGTGTTCGAGCTGTTCAATAAAAGGTGACTGGCGTAACGATTCGACATACTGCTGCGCAGCGCTACTGGCGCTGATGCTGGCGGCTTTCTTACGTAACTCCACTAAAGTGTAATGATGCTGCTGACGCACCACTCGATCGAAGGGATAGGCTGATGCACTGTGCCAATATTTATCAAAATCATCCGACACATCCTGCACTGCAGCACCGGCACTGAGTATATCCAAGTCGGCAAAGAGCACATCATCTGTAGCGCCGAAATACTCATCGCCCACATTACGCCCGCCGATAATGGTCAGCGCGTTATCAGCAGTAAATGATTTGTTGTGCATGCGGCGATTGAGGCGTGAAAAATCAGTGATATAACCCGGCCAGCGCAACTGACGCACCATAAAAGGGTTAAACAAGCGCACTTCAATATTTTCATGGCTGTGCAATGCTTGTAATACGGGGTCACTGCCACTGGTATTGTTGTCATCAAGCAATAAGCGCACCCGCACTCCTCGCGTTGCGGCCTCATGCAAAGCTTCAAAGAGCATGGTGCCGGTCATATCGTTGCGCCAAATATAATATTGCACATCTAAACTGCGTTGCGCATATTTGGCCAACATCATCCGCGCGGCAAAAGCTTCATCGGCTTCTATAAGGGGTAAAATACCACTCTGCTCAACACCATGCTCACGCTCAAGCGGCGCCAACGCCTTGGCAAAATACGTATCTGCCACCTGCTCTTTTGAGTACGCACTGGACAGTGGTCGACCTTCTAAACTTGGCAAGCTTTGGCATCCCGTCAAGAAAAAACTCAAAACCATGATGCCCCATATAATAAATTGACCATTCATAACGTATCTAATTTGATTTTTCTTTATGTGTTAAAAGTAAAAATTGCGCTAAATCAACATCTTGCCTGTCTTTTTCCGCAAGTTAGCGGGCTTGCTGTAGTCTAACGTTATTCAATATTGATCAGCAAAGCTGTTCTTCTTTTTCGCTTAAAATAGAGGCCTGATCCATGGAGCGCATGCCAAGCTTTAACCGAGCACTGGTGGAAAAATATGACCGTCCAGGTCCTCGTTATACGTCGTACCCCACTGCACCACAGTTTCACACCGCATTTGCCGGTGATCACTACCGACAAGCCGCCGCGCAAAGCAATCAAATCAAACCGGCTAAACCCTTATCGATTTATATTCACATCCCGTTTTGTGAAAGCCTGTGCTACTACTGCGCCTGTAATAAAATCATTACACAAAAAACCAGTCGCGCGGTTGAATACCTTGAATATTTAAAACAAGAGATTCGCTTGCAAGCTGATTTATTTGACCCTGCGCGCCGTGTCACTCAACTGCACTTGGGTGGTGGCACGCCCACCTACCTGTCTCAAACACAACTTACAGAGCTCATGGAGAGCCTGCGCGCGGCATTTAACCTGGATGACAGCGCACAGCGCCAATTCTCACTGGAAGTTGATCCGCGCACAATCACTGCAGAACAAGTCAAGCAACTGCATGACTTAGGCTT
>JAAZJF010000378.1 GCA_012800475.1 Gammaproteobacteria bacterium | reverse complement strand
GCCACCCTCAAACAAAACATTATCTGGCACAACAATGGCGGCCTTACCTGTGGTTTTCAGCATACTGCGAATATGCTGCACGAAGTTAAGCTGCTTATTCGATGTTGTTGCCCAGAAATCTTGACGGTTGTAAGTCAGGTCTTCAGTTTCTTGCTCACCTTCACTATTGGTAAAACTCATCGAGCTTTTCTTACCGAACGGTGGGTTAGCCAGCACATAATCGACGCTGACTGGGTTAGGCGCGATGAGAGCATCGTTGGGTGACACTAAACTTTCACCGTCTATCTCGCCGATATTGTGCAAAAACATATTCATCAAACACAGGCGACGTGTATTGGCGACAATTTCATTACCGGAAAAAGTATTGTGCTTTAGAAAATACTTCTGATCCCTATCTAAACGATAGTTTTCAGGATTATTCAAAAAGTCATAAGCGGCAAGAAAGAATCCACCTGTACCAGCAGATGGGTCTGCAATGGTTTTATTCGGCTCAGGACGAATACACTCGACCATGGCACGAATTAATGACCTTGGAGTAAAGTACTGCCCTGCTCCAGACTTAGTATCTTCTGCGTTCCGCTCTAAAATACCTTCGTAAATATCGCCCTTAACGTCAGCGCCCATCACCAGCCAACTGGTGCTATCAATCATGTCGATTAAGCGAAACAGCTTGGCAGGATCCTGAATTTTATTTTGTGCCTTGGTGAAAATCTGCCCTAACATGCCTTTGTGCTTGCCCAGTTCGCGTAAAATCTCCACGTATAGCACTTCAAGCTCTGCGCCTTTTTTGCTGGTTAACGCTTGCCAGTTGTATTGCTGAGGAATACCCACATCACGGCTATAAGGCGGCTTGCTGTACTCGTCAGCCATCTTTAAAAAGATCAGGTAAGTCAGTTGCTCTAGGTAATCACCATAGCCCACGCCGTCGTCACGCAAGGTGGTGCAAAAACTCCAGACTCTGGAAACGATTGAAGCAGTGTTCATTAATAATCTTCCTTAGCAGCAAGCACCTGCTTGCCTAGTGGGGTTAAACTGTATTTTTGTAAGCGGCTACGTGGCTTGTCGGGAATTGTCATTTCGATTAGCTCAAGCTCTAGCCCTTTATTCAAATAATGAAGCCTGAAGTGCTCGGCATGTTTTAGACTCAATTCGTGCATTAACTCCGTGCGCGTCATCTCGCCTTTAAACACGTTCAAAAGTGCTAGCAATTCATCTGTGACTTCCGCGGTGACTTCCGCGGTGACTTCCGCGGTGACTTCCAGGGTAGGTTGTTCACTAGCCAGCTCAAGCTCCGCCACTTTCTCATGCACAGGTAGGCGAACTAAAAAATAAGTGCGGTCTTCGTCGGTTTCAAAAATAGGTTTAGGCGAGCCGTTGCGTGCCATTTTATCGAACATTTTAGGCAGACCTGTGGAGCGGCCTTCGGTTAAATCCAGCTCTTTCAAAAATTCACCAATGCGGCGATTGCGATAACGGCGGCTAACCGGATTACCTTGCCGTAAATCCGCTAATTTAATTGAGCGATCGGGGCCAGGAAAACTTAGCACCATTAGTTCATGCTTATAAATACGTACTTCAATTGGCTCGCGAATTTCATACGAACGGTGATACACCGCATTCACCACCGCCTCT
>JAAZJF010000119.1 GCA_012800475.1 Gammaproteobacteria bacterium | reverse complement strand
TTTTTGGCTTAGGTGATGTCTGCTCAACGCCCAATGCCAAAACGGCCGCTGCAGTACGTAAGCAAGCACCGGTTGTGGCAGAGAACGTGCTTGCGGTACTCAATGAGCGCGGTGTGCGTGCGGTGTATGACGGTTACGGTGCTTGCCCATTGGTGGTTGAGCGCGGTAAGGCGATTATGGCTGAGTTTGGCTATGGTGGTAAATTATTGCCCAGTTACCCATTGGATCCGACCGTAGCGCGCAGCTTTGCTTGGTTCTTAAAAGCCCGGGCGATGCCTTACATTTACTTTGATCTGATGCTTAAAGGTCGTGAGTGGTTAGCCAAGCCTCAGATTTTGAACTATGAGCCACATGCCGCTGTAGCTGATCCAGCGTGCAACTATGAGGCAGGTAAACACAAGTGAAACTCAAACGTTGGCTGCCCTGTTTAGACTGGGCAGCTTCTTATGATAAAGCCACCGCAGGTAAAGATGGTTTAGCTGCGGTGATTGTCACCTTGATGTTAATTCCGCAAAGCTTGGCTTATGCCATGCTCGCGGGATTACCACCTATTACTGGGTTGTACGCCAGTATCGCGCCGTTATTTTTATATGCGATTTTTGGCTCCAGTCGCACGCTTGCAGTAGGGCCTGTCGCGGTCGTGTCCTTGATGACGGCTGCTGCTTTAGGGCCGATATTTGCGGCGGAGTCGGCTGAGTATCTGGGCGCGGCTATGTTGTTAGCGGCGTTGTCTGGGGTGATTTTGTTGTTGATGGCGATTTTTCGCTTAGGTTTTTTGGCCAACTTTCTCAGTCATCCGGTGATTTCTGGTTTTATCAGTGCTTCAGGTTTGCTGATTGCACTGAGCCAACTGAAGCATATTTTAGGTGTCCAGGCGCAAGGGCAAACCGTGTTAGAGCTATTGCCCTCGCTGGTTGCGCAACTGCCGTCTGTGCATACGCCCACTTTAATGATTGGTGGGTTGTGCTTGGTGTTTTTACAGCTGGTGCGCACGCGCCTGAAAGGGCTGTTGCTGGGCTTAGGCTGTTCTAAAGGCTGGGCAGATGCCTTGACTAAAACAGGTCCAGTGCTGACGATTATTGTGTCGGTGATGGCGGTCACCTTGGGTGATTTAGCCAGTGCTGGTGTGCAAGTCGTGGGTGAGATTCCAGAAGGTTTGCCGCTATTGAGGCTGCCGACTATGGATCTGCAGTTGGCCATTGAGTTGTTACCCGCAGCCTTGTTAATCAGCTTGGTCGGTTTTGTTGAATCGGTCTCGGTGGCGCAAACCTTGGCGGCGAAACGTCGTGAGCGGATTGATCCAGACCAAGAGTTAGTGGGCTTAGGCACGGCTAATATTGCTGCAGCCGTCAGCGGTGGCTTTCCTGTGACGGGTGGCTTTGCGCGCTCTATTGTGAACTTTGATGCCGGTGCAAAAACACCCATGGCAGGCGTGTTAACCGCGGTAGGGATTGCGTTAACTGCGTTGTTTTTCACTCCGTTGTTTCACAACTTACCCCATGCGGTTTTAGCTGCGACTATTATTGTTGCGGTGTTGAGTCTGGTGGATTTGCAGTCACTCAAACGCACGTGGCGTTTTTCTAAACAAGACTTTATTGCCCAAGCCGCGACGATGATTGGTGTGCTGTTTATGGGTGTGGAAATCGGCATTATTATGGGCGTGAGCCTATCTTTGCTGCTGTTCTTGTGGCGCACCAGCCGTCCGCACAGTGCGGTGGTGGGGCAGTTACCGGGCAGTGAACACTTTCGTAATATTGAGCGTTTTGCGGTGATTCAAAGCGACTCTGTGGTGTCGTTACGAGTGGATGAAAGCCTGTACTTTCCGAATGCACGCTACCTAGAAGAACGAATTATTGAGTTGATGGTGGAGTATCCGCAGTGCCAACATCTGGTCTTGATGTGCTCTGGGGTCAATCTCATTGATGCCAGTGCGCTCGACAGCTTGGAAGCTATTGCTGAGCGCTTAAAAGCGGCGGATGTGCAATTGCATTTATCGGAAGTGAAAGGGCCGGTGATGGATCAACTCCATCGTTCTGAGTTCTTGCAGCACTTTGGTGGGCAGGTGTTTGTCAGTCAGTATGCGGCGATGCAAGCATTGGATCAGTCTAGTGTTGCTCAAGCCGCGCGAGCCGTACATGCGTAAGCCGAATGAGTGTTTCAGCCATGGCAGTCTTTAATTGAGACGAGCTTAATATATAGCACTGTTAGTATGACAAGGATCAATCAACGTTCATCTGTTGTAGAGCAAACTGGATATATTAAATCCCACAGAGGAAGAGCATGATGCTTAGATTATCCGTTTTA
>JAAZJF010000016.1 GCA_012800475.1 Gammaproteobacteria bacterium | reverse complement strand
GTGAGCCGTTGATTACCATTGGTTGCGATTGCTTTTTACGTCGTTTGGAAATAGACACTAAAGGCGGTCAGCAGGCCATTGAGCAGGTGTTGCAAGAGCAAAATGTGATTGGTTTTAACACCTACGGCGAGCAGTTTAATGGCATGCATATCAACCAAACCTTTACCGGTGTAGCGATTGGACGGCCAAAATATGGGTCAGATTGATTTAGCTAGCCAGCTGCAGGCCCTCCAGCAAGAAAACGCGAAACTGCGTCGCATTAATGCGGCATTGGTGGAGCGGGTGGAATCTGGCACAGCGCAAAACTCAGAATCCTATAGCGCCTTTCGCCATTCCGTGGTGTTAGCTGAGCAAGTGCGTGAGCGCACCGACGCACTGAACCAAACCATGGCCGATTTAAAACGCAGTAATACCTTACTCAGTGATGCGCGTCACACGGCAGAGATCGCTCATCAGCACTTAATGGATGCCATTGAAAGCAGCAGTGAAGGCTTTGTTTTGTTTGATAAAGACCAGCGCATTGTGTTGTTTAACCATCATTTTAAAAACTTCTGGGATAAAAGCGCGTTTCGCATTGGTGTCGGCACCAGCTTGCATGAGGTTAAATCCTATATTGAAGGCGCGGGGATGGTGGTGGAAAAACAGCGCAGCGGTCGCCAGCGCTTACTCTACCGTTTGCGCACCGGACGTTGGTTGCAAGTCACCGAGCGGCCCACGCAAGAGGGTGGGTTGGTGATTTTATACACTGATATCACCGAATTAAAACACAGCGAAACCCAACGCCGTGAACAAGCGCTGGCGCAAAAAACCCGCATGCTGCAACAGACCGTGGATAACCTGTCCCAAGGTGTGGTGATGGTCAACGCCAAAGGGGTGTTGGAGCTGTGGAATCACCGTTTTTTAGCATTGTGCGATATACCGCCGATTGAGGCCCAGCGCTCGTTTTTAGAGGTGATGCAAGACAGCCGTGTCTTGGTGCTCACCCCGCGCAGTCGGGATCGCAATGGTCAGCCGCTGCTGCAAAAAGAGCAGCGCTTATCCGATGGTCGCGTGCTGGAAATTCGCACGCATCCGCTGCCCAACGGCGATTTCGTCAACACCTTTACCGATATCACCGAGCGTTATCGTCACGCCGAAGTCTTGCGCAAGCGCGAGCATTGGATTCGCCTGATCACTGACCATGTGCCAGCGATGATTGCCTATGTGAAAAGTGATTTCACTTATGAGTTCACCAATAAAGTCTATGAGCAATGGTACCGCTGGCCGCGCGACAGTATTTTAGGTTTAAGCCTGCGCGAAGCGCACAGTGACGAGCACTTTTTGCGCTTGCAGCCGTATATCAATCGCGCCTTACAAGGCGAAAGCCTGACCTTTGATGTGGCGGAGAGCAGCGTGCTGGGTAAGCAGCGTTTTATGCAGCGCTCTTATGTGCCCAACCGACAAAGTAATGGTGAAATCACCGGTATTTTTGTGCTGGTGCGTGATATTACCGAGCGCCGCCAAACCGCCGATGCTTTGCATCAGGCCTATCAAAACCTGGAAGGCCGCGTACGTGAGCGTACAGCTGAGCTGACGCAACTCAATGGCCAGTTGGTGTCGGAAATTGAAGTGCGCAAACAAGTTGAAGTGCATTTGCGCGATGCCAAGCGTGAGGCTGAAGACGCCAATTTATCTAAAACCAAATTTCTAGCGGCCGTCAGTCATGATTTATTGCAGCCTTTAAATGCTGCGCGCTTATTTACTGGCTCGCTCGCTGAGCAGTCGGATGTGTTGCAGAGTTTACAGCTGGTGAAAAATATCAGTAATTCACTGGATGATGTGGAGAATTTACTCGGTACTTTAGTGGATATTTCCAAGCTCGATGCTGGGGTGATTAAAGCCGATGTGTCGGTGTTTGCTGCGCAACATTTACTGGATAACTTGGCGGTGGAATACCAGCAAGTGGCAAAAAGTGTCGGGCTGCAATTGGATTTTGTCTGCAGTTCGGTGCTGATCAAAACGGATATTCATTTGCTGGCGCGTATTTTGCGTAATTTTTTAAGCAATGCCATTCGCTATACCGAAAGCGGGCGCGTGCTGTTGGGGTGCCGTCGACGCGGCGATAGTGTGTCGATTGAGGTTTGGGATACGGGTATTGGTATCGCTGAAGACAAGCAGGAAGAGATTTTCCAAGAGTTTAAACGCGGTGATGGTCAGCGCTTAAAGCAGGATCGAGGCTTGGGTTTAGGGCTGGCGATTGTGGATAAAATCACCCGCATTTTAGGTCATCCCATCCGCGTATCATCGCAGCTGGGCAAAGGCTCGATGTTTGCCGTGAGCGTGCCCTTGGCGGGTGTGCATGAGTTGCAGCGCCCTGCGGTGGTGGATGTGCCCAGTTACCATCAAGACCACCTCGAAGGTGTGCGGGTCTGGGTGATTGATAACGATCCGGCCATTTGCTTGGCCATGCGCACCTTGCTGGAAAGTTGGGGTTGCTGGGTGACCACAGCGCTGTCAGAGGAAGACTTGGGCGAGCAGGTGGGCAATTTTGAGATGCCAGTGGATTTGTTGATTGTGGATTATCACTTGGATCATGATGTGAATGGTGTGGACGTGGTGGTCAATATCCACCAACAACGCCCCACACCCATTCCCACCCTGATGATTACCGCCAATTACAGCAATGAGCTGAAACAGCAAATGCGCGCCTTGGGGCACACCCTAATGCATAAACCGGTTAAGCCGATGCACCTCAAAACCGCGATGAATCACCTGCTTAAATGCTCCAGCTCTGCTTAATCCTAAGTGCAAGTCCAGCTTTTAGGCCGACAGAGCCCTCAGAAAATACATATGTTTGAGTGTGTCGCGCGGTGTTGGGGCGCTGAAAACGTCCTAACACTGGCGCATACAAACACATCTGCATCGTAAAAACCGATCTACAAAATTGACCTACACAGTGGTATTAACGGCGTAAATAGGTGGAGAAGTCGATATCGCCGACGGACAGGATCGCTTGCACGCGGTTATGCACATTCAGTTTGCGCAAGATCGCCGAGACGTGGGCTTTAACTGTGGTTTCAGCGATATCTAAATTGTAAGCAATTTGCTTATTTGATTCACCCTTCGCCATACGCTCCAGCACTTGCAATTGTTTGCGGGTCAGCGCTTGCAGCAGTTCCGGTGAAATCGTCGCTTCACGTGGTGTGCGACGGGTATTGGGCTGTTCCGAGCGAATGATTTCGGCGGGTAAATACACATGGCCATTGAGCACTTGTTCAATGGCAGCGGTCATTTGCTCGCGAGGGGTTGATTTGGTAATAAAACCCACTGCGCCATAGGTGATGGCTTGCAGCACAATATGTTTATCTTGTTCAGCCGAGACGATCACCACCGGAATGGTGGGCGCTTCATTGCGTAGGCTCATCAAACCATTCAGGCCGCTCATGCCTGGCATATTTAAATCTAGCAAAATTAAATCCAGCTCATCATGCTCGGCGGCTAACAGCAGAGTGCTGTCTAAATCAGCAGTTTCAAGAATAGTGCAGCCTGGAAAACCTGAGCGAATCACATTGCAAATCGCTTCGCGAAACAGTGGGTGATCGTCAGCGATTAAGATGTTGTACATGGTCTTTGACCTCGTTTTTATAAGATAAAATTACTGCACAGGTGCAGGCTGAGCCAGCACTAAAGGTAAATCGGCTTGCGCCCAACCATCAATCCCGTCACGTAACCAATACAGATTATGATAACCCCAAGCATGGGCGCGTTGAATGGCATTCCAGCCGAGCCAACAGTCCGAGCGGCAATAAAAAACTATGGGGTGTGCCAGATTGCCCGCTGTCGCTTGGGCTACATGTTGCTGGCAGTATGCCATCCATTGCGCGGTAAGCGAACCGTCACCGCAATTGGCCAGCCACAGACTATTGGGCAGGTTGTTGTGTTCTTCTTGCAAAGTGAAATGACCGCGTAACCAGGGGTTGCGATACACATCAATTAATAACACATCAGCGTGCTGCTGTTGCAGTTCAAGCAGTTGTTGCGGCTCAAGAGTGCGTGCAAGGGCATGGGTTTTGGGTGTTGGGCTGCGATACAGCGTACTGCGATAGCCCTCTGCATTAAAGAGCGGATCTTGGGGCGCGCTGCTGGCGAACGTCACCGGCAGTAGCGTCATAATGAGTGCTGCACAGACTGATTTGAGCATGATAAGTTCTCAACAGGATGACTTCCATTAGAAGCAAAACCACGCTCCTTGGGAATGGTACATTGTGCTGCTTGACTTGCTACTAAAGTACTGGTTTGGCCTGGGCGAGTTGCACAGACACAGAAATATGCTGGCGATGTTTGCGCTGCTCTATGCACAAAGTAGCGACTGGGCAGTACCAAGGTAGGAGGATGTTGCGCTGCGGGTCTGATTAGCATGAGACTGTCGTCCACCTCGCCAAGGGTTATCCATGTGTGAAGCATCCACGAGTAAAGCCCTGCCGCTGTGGCGTGCAGACTGCCAGCGCCTCACCGAGCAACTGCACCGTGTGCAGCAGGACAATGCTGAGCTGGCGCGGGCCTTACATACATTGCAAGACCGTGAACGCCAGCACTTAGGGCAAAATTTGCATGATGATGTCGGCCAATATGTGGTGGCATTGCGCGCGCAGATTCAGCTGTTAAGCCTTTTGGCTGAGCAACCGCAGCGTGTGCGTGACATTGCTGAGACTCTTGAACAACACGCCAGCCAGATGCAGCACAGTTTGCAGGCTGTGGTCGGTGGTTTGTATCCGGTCAATCTGGGGCCGATGCATCTGGCGCAATTGCTGCAGCGGGTGCAAAGCCATTGGCAGCAGCTGCATGGCGGGCAGTGCAGCCTGCATATTCTCAATGTGCCACCACCCTTAACGCTGGCGCAGACACAGCAGTTGTACCAGCTTTTACAAGAAGTCTTGAGCAATGCCAAACGCCATGGGCGCGCCACTCATCTGCACCTGTGGCTGCAATATAAACAGCAGACTTGGCGCATTGTGCTGCGCGATAACGGGCAGGGCGGTGAATTAAACCAAAACGGTATTGGCCTGCACTCCATCCACGCGCGTGCCCAAGCGCTATCGGCACAGGTGCACATTCAGGCGCGGCCAACACGCGGTTGGAGCCTGTATCTGTATGCCCCTTTAGTGAGTGAAAGCGATGAAAATACTTTTAGTTGATGATCACGCGGTGGTACGTCACGGTTACGCCAGCTTGCTGCAGGCGTGTCTGCCTGAGGTGCAAGTTGAGCATGCCAGCAGTGGCGAAGAAGCGTTGCAGTGTATGCCCAGTGTCAATCCGCATTTGCTGATTATGG
>JAAZJF010000384.1 GCA_012800475.1 Gammaproteobacteria bacterium | reverse complement strand
TCACCGATTGATCCCAGTCGCGGTCACCGTTTGCAGTGGGATGTGCGTGGCGCTAAACAAGACTTTATTGCCGATGCGGATGTATTGCATGTCAGCGCTTTGGCGCGTGGTTTGATTACGCTGGCGCATGATCATCGCCTGTTAGGGCGTGCGCAAATCGGTGCAATTGGCACCAATAACTATAAAAAAGTGCCGCCCTCGCTGCGCTTTTTTGCCGGTGGTGACCAAAGTGTGCGCGGTTATGATTACGAAACCCTGTCGCCGCGTGACAAGCAAGGCAACCGAGAAGGGGGCCGCTATATGTTTGCCGGCAGCGTGGAGTACCAATACCGCATTGCGGAAAGTTGGCGTGTGGCCACTTTTGTCGATCAGGGTAATTCGTTTAACTCACTCAGCGATAATATGAAAACCGGTGCCGGTGTGGGTGTGCGCTGGGTTTCGCCAGTGGGGCCGATACGCCTTGATTTAGCCCGCGCGTTTGATGAAGACAAGGGCTGGCGCATTCACTTCTCCATGGGGCCTGAGCTATGAGTATCAAACGTATCAGTGTCTGGGTGGTGCTGAGCCTGCTGGCGTTGGTGCTGCTGGTGCTGGGTGCCAGCTTTAGCCTGTTGGCGACGCAATCGGGCAGCCGTTGGTTGCTCGATCAAGTGCCGGGCTTAATGGTCGAAGATTTTAGTGGTGCAGTGCTCACTGATTGGCAGGCGCAGCAGTTAGTCTGGCAACAGGGTGAGATGTCGGTGCAACTGACTGATGTGCAGATGCGGTTTCGGCCGATGTGTTTACTGCGCAGTGCGGTGTGTTTAGATCAGCTGAGCGCGGCACGTATTGAAGTGAATCTGCCGTCATCTGAGCCTGATCCTGAACCGCAGCAAGGTTTGCAATTACCTGATTTAAACTTGCCTGTGAGTATCGAGGTGGAGCGCCTTGATGTGGGCGAGTTTGTCCTCAATGGCGAATCCTTGCTGACCGATACGGACTTGCGTGTGCGCTGGTTAGCTGACGGTATTCATCTGTCGCGCTTGGGTATTCATTACCAAGAATACGCCGTGCAGGTGCAAGGTAAAATCGTTCCCAGCCAAGGCTGGCCCTTGCAGTTGCAGCTAGATGCACAAGTGCCGATGCCGGATGCGCCCACGTTAGCGGTGCAGGCTCAATTATCGGGCAGTGTGCAGTCACTTGATATTGATGTAGCCACTACAGGTTATGTAGCGGCCACGCTTAAAGGCCAAGTGCAAGCGCTGGATGCACAGCTGCCCGCGCAGTTGTCGCTGCAGGTCGCACACTTTAAAGCCACGCCTGATTTACCCGATACGCTGACGCTGGCCGATTTGGTGCTGGATGTGCAAGGCGATTTGCAGCGCGGTTATCAGGTGACGGGGCGCGGGGCGTTACCCAATACGCCTGAGCAGATTAAGCTTAAATTAGCGGCTTTAGTCAAAGCCACGGGCGCGCAGTTAAATACTTTAAGTTTAACCGCCAGCGATGAGGCGTTTTTTGCGGTGCAGGGCGCGGTGGATTGGCAGCAGGAACTGACCGCCGATGCGCAATTGCAGTGGCGTCAATTTCCTTGGCACAGCCTGCTGGCGCAAGAGGATATTCCCGTGCAGCTGCAGCGCTTAGATGGCCAAGTCAGCTACAGCGCAGGCGATTATAAAGGCAAGCTGGACGGTGATCTCAACGGTCCAGCGGGTGCCTTTACTTTGGCCACGGCGTTTATGGGTGATTTACAACAAGTGCAACTGCAAGAACTTTTAGTTGAAGCCGGGCAAGGGCGTTTATTGGGCACGGCCACAGTGGGCTTTGCTGAGGGCGTGGATTGGTTGGCGGATATTGAAGTCAGCAAATTGAATCCAGCCTATTGGGTAGCAGAATTACCCGGTGAGCTGGCAGGGTTGATTCACAGCACCGGTACGCTGCAAGGCGAGCAGCTGCAGCTGGATGCCGCGGTGGATTTAAAAGGTCAGTTGCGTGGCTCAAAAACCCAGCTGGAATTAGCGGTGCAAGGCGCGCAGCAGTCAGCGCAGAAACAACAATGGCAGCTCAGTCAGGCGGATTTGCGTTTAGGTGATAACCGTATTTATGGCACGGCGCAGCTGGATCAGGCGCTGGCAGGTGAGATTAAAATTGAATTACCGCGCTTAGTACAGTTGTGGCCGGGTTTGGCTGGTCAAGTTAATGGCGATATTCAACTCTCTGGCAGCTTAGAGCAGCCGCAGGCCGTGGCGCAATTACAAGGGCGCGGCATTGCGTATGATGGTCAGCGCGTAGGGCAGTTTGAGCTCAAGGGCGAGTTGCTGGCTGAGCAGCGCGCGCAATTTGCCTTGGCAGCGCAGCGTATTTGGAGCGGTGAGAGTGAAATTGGCACCTTGCAGTTGGGCGGCCAAGGCACACTTGAGGCGCACAGCGCTGAGTTGGCCTTAACGGGCCCCTTACTCAATACCCAGCTCAATATTAGCGGCGGTTTAAACCCCAAAGGCGATTGGTTGGGGCAGATCCAAAAGCTCACACTCAGCAGCCATGAGCAAGATTGGGCATTGCAAAAACCCACCGCCATCAACTACCGCAGCACCGGTGAGCTGACCCTGGCGGCGCATTGCTTAAAAGGTGGCGAGTCCAGTTTATGTGCCGGTGAGCAGCGCTTATTGCCCGATACGAAAATCGATTACCACTTGCTCAATTTTCCTCTGGCCACCTTGCAGCCTTGGTTGCCAGCCGATGCGCAGTTGAGCGGTAAGGTCAATGGCGACTTTAAAGTGGAGTTGCTGGCCAAAGGCCCTAAAGGGCGCATTCAACTGGACGCTGGCCAAGGGCAGCTGCGCGTTAAAGAAAACGAGCAGTGGCAAACCTTTGCCTGGCAGACTTTGCGCTTAGACAGTGATTTAACCGAGCGCGCCATTGCTTCCAAGCTGCAGCTTAAAGGGCGCGACAGCGGTAATCTTGAAGTGGTGGCTAATATTGATCCGCGCTTGGAGCAAAAGAAACTCAGCGGGCATTTTTTAATTGAAAATGTTGACTTGTCCGCCTTGCGACCCTTTATTGCGCAAGTCGAGACTGTACGCGGTGTGCTGGAAGGGCGCGGCACCTTAGCTGGACACTTATTAGCGCCCAATGTCAGTGGTTTTGTGCAAATACGCGATGCGCAGCTCAGTGGTGGTGAGTTACCTGTGCCCTTTGAACAGCTGCAGGTGCGTGCGGATATTCAAGGCGAGCAGCTGCGGATTAAAGGCGGCTGGAACAGCGGTGAAGAAGGGCGCGGGGTGATTCAAGGGGATGTGCAGTGGGCGGATCAATTGCTGGTGGATGTCAGCATTAAAGGTCAGAAGTTACCGCTGCGCGTTGAGCCTTATGCCAATATTGAAATGGCCCCGGATTTGCGCATCAGTTTAAAAGATCAGCGCTTGTTTCTCAGTGGTACGGTGGATGTGCCCAATGGTTTGATCACTATTCCGCAATTGCCTGAGCAAGCGGTGCATGTCTCCTCCGATGCGCGCGTGGTGGGTGATGCCAAGCCTGAAGACGGTTTGCAAATTGCTATGGATATCACCGTTAATGTCGGCGCAGAGCGGTTGCGCTTCTCAGGCTTTGGCTTAAATGCGGATTTACGGGGTGATTTGCGCATCGGTGACAATATGGCAGGGCGCGGTATGTTGGAGCTGCTCAATGGCCGTTACCGTGCGTACGGTCAGCGTTTAGAGTTGCGCCGTGCGCGCTTGTTGTTTGCGGGGCCTTTGAGCCAGCCGTTTTTAGATATTGAAGCGGTGCGTGTAACGGGCGATGTCACGGCAGGCTTGCGCTTAACCGGTTCGGCGTTACAGCCGAGCAGTGAGATTTTCTCTAACCCTGCAATGAGCCAAGAGCAGGCGTTGTCGTGGTTGCTGTTAGGGCGACCGCTGCAAGGTGGCGGTGACGATGGCAACGTAATGGCGCAAGCTGCTTTAGCTTTAGGTCTGATGGGGACGGCACCGATCACCAATAAGCTGGCAGAAACCTTTGGCGTTAAAGATTTTATGCTCGACAGTGAAGGCAGCGGCATGACCTCAAGTGTAGTAGCCAGCGGACGTATCAGCGAGAAAGTGAGTTTGCGTTATGGCGTGGGCGTGTTTGAGCCCGCCAGTACGTTAGCGCTGCGTTATGAGCTCAGTAAACGCACGTATCTAGAGGCCGCCAGTGGTTTAGCCAACTCGCTGGATATCTTTTATAAGCGTAATTTCTAGAGTTGATCGCGGCTTTATGAGGGCTGCGATTGCAGAAAAAACTGCGTTAAATTAGGCGGCGCAAGGCTTTTATGTTAAACTGCGTGCATCGAAGTCACCCAAAAGTGGTTCTATGTCTAGTTACAGGTTACATACGTGTTCTACCCCCTTCTTGATGCTCCATCTCTTTGAGAAACGCTGGCGCGGTGGTCTATAGCTGGTTTTCTTCTCTCGCAATAAACAATCTTTATCAGTGTTAATAAAATAATCACTTAAGCTGCGTAAAGTTTAAGCGGATCATTGTATCTAGAAATTAAGGACGCTCTAAAAAAGCTGCTGTTGCTAAACCCCATAACACACAGGTTTAAGCGCTTTTTCAGAGATTCCCTAAGGGGTTTCAAATGTATTACTGGGTTATGTTGGCATTAGCTGTAGTTGCTGAAGTTATCAGTACAGTCGGCATGAAATATGCGGCAACGAGTTCTCCAGTCTATGGCTACTTGATAATGGCCATTATGATTTCTTTGTCTTTCTATGCCTTCTCGCGTGCGGTGGTGCATATTCCATTGGCCGTCTCTTATGCGATTTGGGAAGGTTTAGGTCTGTTCTTAATTGGTGTGGCCGGCGTGGTGTTGTTCGGTGAGTATTTAAGCTTAGGCGAGATGGGTGCCATTGCTTTAATGCTGACGGGCTTACTGCTGGTGACCTTTGATAAAGGCCAGCCCGCTGAAGATGAACAAGCGGATGTTGTAGTGGCCAAAGTGCCGGTCAAAATCCAACCCGCAGTGCGTGCACGTACAGTGCAGCCGGTGGCTGTGAGTCGTTTAGGCGAGGTGGCGTTATGATCGTCCCAGTATCGTTATTGATTGGTTCGGTGACTTTAGACTTGCTGGCTTGTTATTGCGTGAAGCGCTCTAAGGGCTTTCAGAAAGTCGTCTGGGGTTTGGCTGGTTTGTTGGCCATTATCAGTGCCTTTGTTTTATTGAGTTTTGTGGTGCGTCATATTCCCTTGGGGATTGCGTACTCGGTGTGGGGCGGTTTAGGTGTGCTGGGTACAGTGCTGTTGGACCGTCTGCTGTTTAACTCGCGTTTAGGTAAGCAAGGCATGATTGGTGTGGCGTGTATCGTGGCAGGTATTGTGGCGATGCAGTTGTAAACACCCGTCGCGCTGCCCAACGTGCAGTGTAGCTAGACCTTTAAATAGACCTTCAAAAAAGCGGCGCTTGATGTGCCGCTTTTTTGTGTCTGGCGTTTGCTGATCGCGGTTGTATATTTTTAGATGGCACAGTCTTTGCATTAATCCTTCTACATAGCTACGGGCGTCAATTGCCCATCGCGGAGGATTTTCCATGGACAAGATGCTTTATATCTCCATGACCGGCGCAAGCCACAACACTAAAGCCTTGCAGTCACACGCCAACAACTTGGCCAACGTGTCCACGAGCGGCTTTAAGCGTGACTTTGAACAGGCGCGCTCCATTTCTGTATTCGGTGACGGGCTGCCAGCGCGTGCTTATGCGTTGAGTGAGCGCCCAGGCACTGATTTCACTTCAGGTTCGTTACAAGAAACCGGGCGCGATTTAGATGTCGCTGCCATCGGTGATGCGTGGCTGGCCGTGCAAGCGGGCGATGGCACTGAAGCTTATGTGCGCACGGGCAGCTTGCAGATTGATGCTTTAGGCATGCTGCGCACTGCGTCAGGTTTGCCAGTGCTGGGAAATGCCGGCCCGATTGCTGTGCCGCCGGAGCAAAAAGTCGAAATTGGTCAAGACGGTACCATCAGTATTCGTGCATTAGGCGAAGCACCCAGCGTGATGGCGGAAGTGGATCGTTTGAAGTTGGTGTTGCCTGATCCTAAGCAATTGGAGAAAGGCACCGATGGTTTAGTGCGTGCGCGTGATGGCTTGCCGTTTGAGGCCGATGCCAATGCACGCGTGACCTCAGGCTTTACTGAGGCGAGTAACGTCAATGCGGTGGAAGAGATGACCGCGATGCTGTCACTGTCCCGCCAATTTGAGCTGCACGTGAAGATGATGCGCACCGCTGAGGACAATTCATCAGCAGTGGCACGGATCATGCAGTTAAGTTAGTCAATAGCACATTAGGTATTGCAGCGTCATAAAATCGACGCTCGAGGAGAAAGATCATGCTTCCAGCACTTTGGGTCGCCAAAACAGGTTTATCCGCACAGGATATGAACCTCACCACGATTTCGAATAACTTAGCCAACGTATCTACGACGGGGTTTAAGCGCGATCGTGCCGAGTTTGAAGACTTGCTGTACCAGATCCGCCGCCAGCCCGGTGGGCAATCGAGCCAAGACAGTGAGCTGCCCAGCGGTTTGCAGCTGGGTACCGGTGTGCGCATTGTTGGCACACAAAAAATCTTTACGGCCGGTAGTTTACAAACCACCGAGCAGCCCTTGGATATGGCGATCAATGGCCGTGGTTTTTTCCAAGTGTTAATGCCCGATGGCACCGTATCCTATAGCCGTGACGGTAGTTTTCACCTGAGTTCAGATGGTCAAGTGGTGACCTCCAATGGCTTTCCGTTAGAGCCTGCCATTATGTTGCCGCCTGAAGTGCGCACCTTTACCGTGGGTGAAGACGGTACAGCCACAGTGACCACCGCCGGTAATCCGCAAGCGCAAATTGTCGGCAATATTCAAATCACTGACTTTGTGAACCCAGCCGGTTTAGAAGCCATTGGTAATAACCTGTTTTTAGAAACCGCCGCCAGTGGTGCGCCGCAAGATGGCACACCGGGCTTAAATGGCTTGGGTACGGTTTTACAAAACACCTTGGAAAACTCCAACGTGAGTGTGGTGGAAGAGCTGGTGAATATGATCACCACACAGCGCGCTTATGAGATGAACTCGAAAGTCATTTCAACAGCGGATCAGATGCTGTCCTTTATTACACAGCAGCTTTAACGAGTTAGGTGGGGTCGCGTGATGAAATCTATATTCACCCTAGTCAGTTTGATTGCCACAGTGATCATCGGCGGTTGTGTGCAAGTGCCACCCAAGCCCAATGATCCTTATTATGCACCGGTGTTGCCGCGCACACCGCTGCCAGCGACACAAAACAATGGTGCTATTTATCAAGCAGACTTTGACACCAATTACTTTACTGATCGTAAAGCCTTTCGCGTGGGCGATATTATTACCATCAGTTTAAATGAGCGCACGCAGGCCAGTAAAAATGCCAACTCGCAAATTCAAAAAGACAGTAACGTCAATATTGGTGTGCCTAATATCTTAGGGATGGCCGTGGCACCAAGTAACCCCATGGCGGGTTTGGGTGCGCTGGGTATGACCAATAATAAATTAGGTTTGGACAGCAGTTACGGTGCTCAGCGCTCAACTAAAGGTTCAGGCCAGTCTGGGCAGAGCAACAGTTTGTCTGGCTCAATTACCGTGACAGTGGCCGAAGTGTACCCTAATGGTGTGCTGGCGGTACGCGGTGAAAAATGGTTAACGCTCAATACCGGCGATGAGTTGGTGCGCATTTCAGGTATTGTGCGCGCTGATGATATCAGCACGGATAACGTGGTGTCCTCGACCCGTATTGCCGATGCGCGCATCACCTACTCAGGCACAGGGGCTTTTGCTAATGCAAGTAAGCCTGGCTGGCTGGATCGCTTCTTCTTAAGTCCCATGTGGCCCTTTTAAAGGTAGAACAGAGTATGCGTAATTATTGGATTGCCGGTGTGCTTGCGCTGATGTTGAGCGGTGTCGCCCAAGCTGAGCGCTTAAAAGATTTAGCCAGTATTCAAGGTGTGCGCTCCAACCAGTTGATTGGTTATGGCTTGGTGGTGGG
>JAAZJF010000118.1 GCA_012800475.1 Gammaproteobacteria bacterium | reverse complement strand
TGATCAGCAGTGTGCTGGCAGGCTGTTCCGGCTCAGCCGGTAAAGCGCCGGTTGTCGATCGCTCGCACGGTGCTAAACAACGTCAATACAATCCGGTCACTCAAGGCCAGCATGTGGTGCAGCGCGGGGATACCTTGTATTCGATTGCCTTTCGTTTTGGTTGGGATTGGAAAAAATTAGCGGCACTCAATGGTATCCGCGCGCCCTTTACTATTGTGCCGGGGCAGGTGATTCGCTTCTCCAATAGCTCGCAACCGAGAATGGTGGCTAAAGCACCGGCAGCAAAGACAGCTAAAAAAGCTACGCCGACGGCTCAACCGCGTCCAATTGCTGTGGCTAAAACTGTGACACCTGTCACATCTGCGCAACAAAAATCTGTGCCGATGGCAGCAGGTCAGCAGGGCAAATGGCTCTGGCCTGCGCCGGGTACGCTGGTTGGTGTTTATTCTTCAAACACCAGTTTGAATAAAGGCATTGATATTGCTGGCAAGCTGGGACAGCCTATTGTTGCAACAGCCAACGGCAGTGTTGTGTATGCAGGCAGTGGTCTAAGAGGCTACGGTGAGCTGGTGATCATTAAACACAATGATACCTTCATCAGTGCTTATGGCCACAACCGGCGACTGCTGGTAAAGGAAGGGCAAACAGTTAAAGCAGGGCAGCAGATTGCAGAAATGGGCTCAACAGGTACAGACCAAGTCAAATTGCATTTTGAAATTCGACGCCAAGGTAAACCCGTTGATCCTTTGCAGTATTTACCTAAGCGTTAAATGTTAAACCCCGCTCTACCAGCAGTCATATAACTGCAGCAGTCTAAGTTGGGATGCTGCAGTTGACTATCTGACAGGATGTGGGGTGGTAATCATGCAACGACAGGGATTGGTTTTTCATGCTGCACGTGAGTTATCGGGTCAATATCAAGTGGCTGCACCAGCGCAACGCAGTGCAGCGAAGCATAAAAAAGCTACAGCTCAAAGGCAAAGCACTCAGCACCTTGATTCAACGCAGCTGTATTTAGATGCTATTGGCCGCTCACCCTTGCTGACCGCAGAGCAAGAAGTGTCTTATGCGCGCAGTGCTTTGCAGGGCGATAGTGCCGCTCGTGCGCGGATGATTGAAAGCAACTTGCGTTTGGTTGTGAGCATCGCTAAGCGATATCAAAACCGTGGTTTAGCGCTCTTAGATTTAATTGAAGAGGGTAACTTAGGATTGATTCACGCTGTGAGTAAGTTTGATCCTGAGCGCGGTTTTCGTTTTTCTACGTATGCGACTTGGTGGATACGCCAATCGGTTGAGCGCGGTATTATGAATCTCGCTCGGGTGGTGCGTTTACCTGTACATGTCTCTAAAGAACTCAATGCTTACCTTAAGTCTGTACGTGAGTTAACTCAGCAGTACAGTGGCTCACCTAGCCTTGAAACGATTGCCAAGCATTTACAGTTGCCGGTGACTTATGTTCAGCAAATGCACGAGTTTAACGAGCATGCTTTATCCTTAGATGCGGCAAATATGCAGGAGTCTGGGGTCAGCTTGCTGGATATGTTGGTGGATGAAAACCACTGTGATCCAAGTCGGGCTATACAAAATGCTAATCTTGCCGCCAGCTTAGATGAGTGGGTTGGCGCACTGAATGCGCGCTCGCGAGAAGTGATTCTGCGCCGTTTTGGTTTGCGTGGTTATGACAGCCAAACCTTGCAAGGTATTGGTGAGGCGATGGGGTTAACGCGCGAGCGTGTGCGCCAAATTCAGGTCGAAGCCTTGGCGCGATTGCGTCAAGTATTGGAAAGCCACGGTTTATCAAGTGAATTATTGCTTGATCTATAAACCTTAGAGTTGAGTCTGTTGTGTGTCTGATCGAGGCGCAGCAGACTCAACATGGCCGCACAACTTATCCTTAGGGGTTATTTGCGCTAAACTATGCGTCTTCATTTTTCAAACCAGCAAAAGGACATTCACCATGCACTACGTCACTCCTGATCTGTGTGATGCGTATCCAGATGTACAAGTCGTTGAACCCATGTTTGCAAATTTTGGTGGCCGTGATTCATTTGGCGGTGAAATCGTGACGGTCAAATGTCATGAAGATAACTCAGTGGTTAAAGCACAGGTGGCTTTACCGGGACAGGGTAAAGTCATGGTTGTCGATGGCGGCGGTTCAATGCGCCGTGCATTACTGGGGGATATGTTGGCTGAGAAAGCCGCGCAAAATGGTTGGGCAGGGATTGTTGTCTACGGTTGTGTGCGAGATGTGGATGTGCTCGCGCAAACCGATTTAGGTATTCAAGCCTTAGCGAGTCACCCAATGAAAACGGATAAGCGTGATATTGGTGACTTGAACGTTGTAGTGACTTTTGCTGGCGTCACCTTTCGTCCGGGCGATTACCTGTATGCTGACAATAACGGCATTATTGTCTCCGAGCATGCATTGAGCATGCCGCAAGAATAAGGCGCATATTTTGAACCCAAGCATTGAGCATCCTGATCGATCAAGCCAAGGCTTGCTGCATGCTTTCGTGCTCAATGGTCAAGGTTCAGCGCAGTCCATCAGCTTTGCGCAGTTAGCACAGTTGCAGCTGACTGCAGAGCAAAGTCTGTGGTTACATTGGGATCGCAGCCATGCGCACACTGAGCAATGGCTACGCCAGTCCAGTGGATTAAACGAGTTCGCGTGCGATCTATTGCTTGAAGAAAGTACGCGGCCTCGATTAGTACGTTTAGAACACCAAGCATTACTGCTGTTTTTGCGAGCGATCAATCTCAATCCTCAGGCTGAGCCGGAAGATATGATTTCGCTGCGCTTGTTTGCCAATCAACAGAGCATATACTCACTGCGTCAGCGTCCCGTACAGGTGACTGATGAGTTGATCAAAGCCTTTGAAAAGGGCTTTGGACCAAAAAACACCTCTGAGTTGCTCTTGTTCTTTGCACAAAGTCTCACCGATCGACTTGAGTTAACCGTCAGTCAATTGGCTGATTCAGTCGATCAAGAAGAAGCGGATACTGATAATGATGAGCGTCACGTGCCCGTGGTGCTGCCTTTATTACAAGCACGGCGTCGTGCGGCTAATTTACGACGTTTTCTAGCGCCGCAGCGGGATGTGTTTGCGATGCTGACGTTGAGCCAAGAAGCGTGGTTTATGCCTGACGATACCTTGTATTGGAACGAGCTCAACAACCGTCTGATGTTGCACCTTGAAGAGCTGGAGCTGACGCGTGAGCGCATTGGTTTAGTGCTGGAAACGGAGCATCGTCGCCGCAATGAGCGCATCAGTCATACCATGTATTTATTAACCATTATCACTGGGTTTTTCTTACCTATGACTTTTGTCACGGGTTTGCTGGGTATTAATGTGGGCGGTATTCCAGGCTCTGACTATGCCTATGGGTTTTTAGTCGCCTGTGCCGTGTTGATGATATTAGCCGTTGGTCAGTGGTTGTTCTTTCGTTGGCTGCGGTGGGTATAATAGACCGGTTGAGTCAACATATTTTGATCAAGCTCCGCATACAGGATTAACATAGGCTATGATGCACGATCCGTTTGAGCAGTCGCTGCGCGATATGCTGAAAACACCCGAAACAGACATACACAATAATGACTCAGTGGATAAAGTGCTGAAAAAAGCCAACCGCCAACTGGGCGCAGGTGCTGTTTTTACACTCTTTGGACGCGCACTTGAGTCTGTGATGATCGGTTTAAGTAACGGTTCTGAGCATTTAAAACCCGTATCGAATTTATCTAAAAGACATCCTGATAATAAGGCTGATTGATTATGCAACTTGATTCTTGGACACAAAATTTAGTCGGTGCGATGAGTGGCTTGTGGATCAAAATAGCCAGTTTTATCCCGAATTTATTTGGCGCTTTAGTGCTGGTTATCCTAGGGTTTTTAGCTGCTAAATTATTGGATACTTTACTGTCTAAGCTGCTGGCTAAATTAGGCTTAGATCGCTTGATGAGTGGAACGGGTCTGACCAAACTTTTATTACGCATCGGTATTAGGGCGCAGATTTCCACGCTCATTGGTAAAATTGTGTATTGGTTTGTGCTGCTGATTTTCTTGATTTCAGCGGCTGAGTCACTGGGTTTGGAGCGTGTATCGGCAACCCTGGATGTGTTAGCGCTGTATTTACCAAAAATGTTTGCAGCAGCCTTGGTGTTGCTAGCGGGTATATTATTAGCCCAGCTGCTCAACTCGATGGTGAAGGGTGCTGCTGAGGGCGTACGTTTAGAGTACGCAGCAGGCTTAGGGCGTATTGTGCAAGGCATGGTGATTATCATCAGTGTCTCGGTTGCGATAGGTCAGCTCGAAATTAAAGCTGAATTGCTGAACTATGTTGTCGTGATTGTGCTCTTAACCATTGGTTTGGCCTGCGCGCTCGCGCTAGGGTTGGCGAGTCGAGATATTGTGGGTCAGATTATTGCTGGAATCTATGTGCGTGAGCTCTATGAATTAGGACAAAATGTACAGATCAATACAATAGAAGGGCGCATTGAGGAAATGGGTACTGTGAAAACCATCATAGTCAATGACGCCGGCGAGTGGTTTTATGTGGCCAATCGCGTATTACTTGAGCAGAACGTCATCAGTCGTTGATTGTTAAATAGGGTTGATGTGGCAATGCCTTTTATCGTTCTTTTCAGTATGCATTTTAATAGCTGGTTTGACTTGTTTTGACAGATCTAAAAGTGTCTCATCAGCGTTATGTCCCAGAAGAACTCAGTGATGAGGAACTTGTGGCGCATGCTAAAAATGAATTGTTCAATGTAACGCGGGCCTATGAGGAATTGATGCGCCGTTACCAGCGCACCTTATTTAATGTTTGTGCACGTTATTTAGGCAATGATCGTGATGCTGATGATGTGAGCCAAGAAATTATGCTTAAAGTGCTCTACGGATTAAAAAAATTCGAAGGCAAATCTAAGTTTAAAACATGGCTTTATAGTATTACTTATAACGAATGTACGACGCAGTACCGTAAAGATCGACGTAAGCGCCGACTATTTGATGCTTTAAGTTTAAACCCACTCGATGAAGAGGTTGAATTAGAGCCTATAGATACCAATAATACGGATTTAGACCGTTGGTTGGTGGGGGTGAACGCCATTGATCGTGAAATTATTATTTTAAGATTTGTCGCAGAGCTTGAGTTTCAAGATATTGCTAGCATCATGCATCTTGGCTTGAGTGCAACAAAAATGCGTTATAAACGCGCAATAGATCGACTACGCGAGAACTTTTCGCATATAATAGTAGACTAAGTGTTTTAAGGTACGCCAAATAACATTATTTGCTGTACTTGCTAAAAACTAAGAAAAATGACGAGGATCGTATAACATGAAATTAAAAAGCACCTTGGGTTTAGCCATTGGTTCTGTACTAGCTGTTTCTTCTTTGAGCGTTTTTGCTCAAGGCCAAGGTGCAGTTGAAGCTGAAGCATTTGCTAAGCACTACTTCACAGACAGCGTCCGTGATATGGAAAACGGTAACCTCTTCGGTGGTTCTGTTGGTTATTTCTTAACTGACGATGTTTCGTTGAATCTGTCATACGGTGAATACCACGACATGCGTTCTAACGATCGTCAAGATGCCATGGGCGGTATTGGTGGTCGTAAAAACATCAAAGGTAGCTTGAGCTCACTTGATGCTGCGTACCACTTCGGTACACCAGGTGTTGGTTTGCGTCCTTATGTTTCTGCAGGTATGGGCCACCAGAGCATCAGCAACTTCGGTGATCGTTCAGGTCGTGACCGCACTACCTTTGCAAACATCGGTGCTGGTGCGAAGTACTACTTCACTGAAAACGTATTTGCTAAAGCAAGTGTTGACGGTATGCACGGCTTCGACAACCACCAGTCAGAATGGATGGCGGGTGTTGGTGTAGGTGTTAACTTCGGTGGTCGTGGCGCTCCAGTTGCAGCACCAGTTGAGCCAGCTCCAGCTCCAGTAGAGCCAGTTGTTTACGAAGAAGTTGAAGCAGAACCTGTTCGCGTTGAGCTTGATGTTAAATTTGATTTTGACAAAGCAAACGTTAAACAAGACAGCTACAGCGATATCGAAAACTTAGCTGAGTTCATGAAGCAGTACCCACAAACTGCAACAACTGTTGAAGGTCACACTGACTCAACAGGTAACGCAGCGTATAACCAGAAGTTATCAGAGCGTCGTGCTGGTGCAGTACGTGATACTTTGGTTAATCAGTTTGGCGTAGAAGCGAGCCGTATCAATGCGGTTGGTTATGGTAAAGAGCGTCCAGTTGCTGATAACGCAACAAGCGAAGGCCGTGCTATTAACCGTCGTGTAGAAGCGTCAGTAGAAGCTCAGCCTGAGTAATCAGATGAGTTTTAAAAACCCAGCTTAGGCTGGGTTTTTTTATGCCTGCTGTTTAGGCCACCGATATCATTTAAGAAGCATAGTGTGATGTTGGTGTGATATGTATCAGCAGTATGCAAGAAGTGCGAGGGTGATATGTGCGGGGAGCGAGTACGGCAAGGGTGTGTGTTGCAGCGAGGGAGGGTTCACAGTGTAAAGTAGCCCTCCTTGGCTACCTTAATCAGAGTCGCATCGAGTTGTTAAGCAGAGCGTCGACGATACAAAGGCAAGCTTTGATCGTAAGCCGCTTGGTAAGACACTGACAGCTCAGTCAAACTTTTAAGTGCGTCAACGGGACAGCGATCGGCACGTATCACATAGGCATCAAAGCCGCAGCGTTGCATAAAAAATAACTGATCACGCAGTACATCACCTATGGCACGAACTTCGCCACGGTAGGCGTAGCGCTCACGCAGTAAGCGGGCGCTGCTAAAATGCCGACCGTCGTTGCAACCTGGGAAGTTCAGGGCAATGACGCTAAAGTGCGCTAAGTCATCACTGATATCTTCAATGGCTTGACCTGCTTCCAGCCAAATACCAAGCTGAGTGCGACCTTGCAGTGCCTGCGCATGTGTTTGCCATAAAGTCAGTGGCACAATCGCATATTCAGTGTTGAGCGCTTCATCCAGTTGGGCTTCGGTGTCTAGCAGCACCCAGTGATCGTCAATCACTTGATTGTTTTTAATGATTGTTTGCATATACACGCTCCTTGAACTTGTCGATGCCAATACGTTGGTAGGTGTCAATAAAGTGCTCTTCAGGCGTGCGATGTTCGATGTACACATCAATTAACTGGCTGACCACATCAGGCATAACATCTTGTGCAAATGAAGGGCCTAAAATCTTGCCCAGTGTCGCTGCACGACCGCTATTGCCGCCTAAGGACACTTGATAAAATTCAGCGCCTTTTTTATCCACACCTAAAATACCAATGTGCCCCACATGGTGGTGGCCACAAGCGTTCATGCACCCTGAAATATTAAGATCAAGGTCGCCGATATCAAATAAATAATCTAAGTTTTCAAAACGCTCTTGAATGGCTTCAGCTACGGGAATTGATTTCGCGTTGGCTAGGTTACAAAAATCACCGCCTGGGCAGCAAATAATATCAGTCAGCAAGCCAATGTTGGGTGTGGCGAAACCGTTATCACGCAGTTGCTGCCATAAGGCAAAAAGCTGGCGTTGCTCAACATCAGCCAACACCATATTTTGCTCATGGGTGTTGCGAACTTCAGCAAAGCTGTACTGGTCGGCTAAGTCGGCTACCAGTTCCAGTTGCTGATCAGTGATATCGCCGGGTGCGATACCGGTTTTTTTCAAAGAAAGAGTCACAGCGGCATAGCCTGGTTTTTTATGACTGACCACGTTACGACTGCGCCAGCGAGCAAAGCCTGGGTGCTCAGCATCCAGGGCTGCAAGTGCCTCGTCTTGATCTTCGAGTACTAAGTAATCGGGATCCGTGAAGTGTTTAGAGACACGTAAAACTTCTTCTTCAGTCAGTGTGATGGGACCGTCTTTTAAGTGTGCCCATTCCTGTTCAACACGCTCAGCAAAAACAGCTGGGGTTAATGCTTTGACCAGTATTTTAATGCGCGCTTTAAATTTATTATCGCGACGGCCAAAACGGTTATACACCCGCAAGGTGGCTTCTAAATAACTGAGCAGGTGCGGCCAAGGTAAGAACTCATTGATGCAGCTGCCAACAATTGGAGTACGGCCCAAGCCGCCACCGACTAAGACACGAAAGCCTAATTCGCCCGCTTCATTATGAATGGCTTCAAGACCAATATCGTGCACTTCAATGGCTGCACGGTCATGGGTACAACCATTGACTGCAATTTTAAACTTACGTGGTAAGCGTGCAAATTCTGGGTGGAAGGTTGACCACTGGCGGATCAACTCACACCAAGGACGTGGATCAGTGCGCTCATCGCGTGCCACACCGGCAAACTGATCGGTCGTGGTGTTGCGAATACAGTTGCCACTGGTTTGGATGGCATGCATTTGTACGCTGGCTAAATCGGCCAGAATATCCGGCACATCTTCCAGTTTCGGCCAATTGAGCTGTACGTTAGTGCGCGTTGTAATATGCGCATAGCTTTTATCGTACTTGCGCGTGATATGAGCGAGCATGCGCAGTTGCGGGCTGGACATTAAACCGTAAGGCACAGCAATACGCAGCATGGGCGCATGGCGTTGTACATACAGGCCGTTTTGCAGACGCAAGGGCAGGTATTCATCTTCAGAGAGTTCGCCAGCAAAATAACGGCGGGTTTGATCGCGAAATTGTTCAACGCGATCTTCAACGATATGTTGGTCGTAGTGGTCGTAAATATACATGGAGGTCCCTGTATCAAAGCGCTGTAAGCGTATGGCACGGCGTGCAGAATAACGCGTACAGTAGCAATCATTTCTTATTCGATAAAGTAATTGTTTATCATAAGATGATTCTTTTTTGATATAAGGGGTGGTGCTGTAATAAGGTGCTATACAAGAGTATACCGCCATAGAGTCGCTTGCGCAGACCCTATGGCGGTGTGTGTTATGACTCGTCGTACGCTAAAGCTGGGCTGAGCCAGCGCTCAGTGTATTGCATATCTTTATTGCGACGCTTGGCATAGCTTTGCACTTGGTCTTTTTCAATTTTACCCACAGCAAAGTAGTGTGCATTGGGGTTGGCAAAATACCAACCGCTGACTGCTGCAGTTGGGAACATAGCAAAGTGCTCAGTCATGGTCACGCCAAAGTCTTGGTTGGGATCTAGCAGGTTAAATAAAGTGTCTTTTTCCGTGTGATCCGGACAGGCTGGGTAGCCTGGCGCGGGGCGAATGCCTTTGTATTTCTCGCGGATCAGCTCATCATTACTCAGTGTTTCAGTTGTATCGTAACCCCAGTGCTGAATGCGCACCTGTTGGTGCAACCATTCGGCGCAGGCTTCGGCTAAGCGGTCAGCTAAGGCTTGTACCATAATAGCGTTGTAGTCATCGCCAGCGGCTTGGTAGGACTTGGCTAGCTCATCCACGCCGATGCCAGCGGTGACAATAAAGCCGCCGACATAATCAGTCACGCCACTGTCTTTAGGTGCAACAAAGTCCGACAGGCACATGTTGGGTTTGCCGCCTGTGGTTTCGATTTGTTGGCGTAAGTGATGCAGCATCGCAATGGGCTCGCCATTGTCATCATAGAGTTCAATATCATCATTATTGACTTGATTGGCTGGCCAAAAGGCAAAGGTGGCGCGCGCTTCGATCAGGTTTTCATCGATCATCTTCTTGAGCAACACTTGGGCTTCATCAAACAGCACTTGTGCCGCTTCGCCAACGACTTCATCTTTGAAAATACGTGGGTATTTACCGACCAAATTCCACGAAATAAAGAAAGGTGTCCAGTCGATATATTCGGCGAGTACTTTTAAATCGATATTAAAAATACGTTGTGTACCAACCACATTAGGCTTGGGCGCTTGGTAATCTGCCCAGTTGTACTTAGGCTTGTTAGCCAGTGCTTGTTCGTAAGTTAGGTGCTTGGTACGCACAGTGCGCGCGGCGATACGTTCACGGGTCTCAGCGTATTCTTCACGAATTTTGCGTGTGTACTCAGGCTTCAGCTCTTTTGAGAGTAATGTGGTTACCACACCTACAGCACGAGAGGCGTCAGTTACATACACCACAGCATCGTTACTGTAGTGCGGATCAATTTTCACTGCTGTGTGTGCTTTAGATGTAGTCGCACCACCAATCAGTAAGGGCAGGTGGAAGTCTTGACGCTGCATTTCTTTGGCCACGTTAACCATTTCATCTAAGGATGGGGTGATTAATCCAGACAGACCAATAATGTCGCATTTTTCGGCAATGGCGGTTTTTAGGATTTTA